>NZ_BAAJYS010000769.1:0-971 GCF_057543315.1 Acidovorax sp. KPB24-07 | reverse complement strand
ACCATGTGAACCAGCATGTCACCTACGTCAAATCCGTGGTGCACGAGGCCGGCGAGATGGTCGTCAATGGCGTGACCACCCTCACCAATGCCATCCTGGTCCGGCTCTCGCCCGAGACCCAGAAGATGATCGACAACGCCGGCAAGGTGATGGGTGGCATGGAGGCCCGGCACTTCGGCCAGGCAGCACAGGAGGAGGTGGACGCCATCCTCGAGATGCTCAAGGACCCGTCCACCTATGTGGGCCTGGGCGTGTCGATCGCGGCCACGGCCGTGCAGGGCGTTCCCATCGTCGGCCAGATCGCCGGCGGCGCCGTGATGGCCGACCGTGTGGTCGGCACGGGCCAGGCGGCCGTGCAGGCGGCCGAGGAGATCCGTTCCATCACCGAGACCTGGGGCTCGGAGATGACCCCCGCGCAACTGGAGGCCGCCCGCGTGCGCCTGGCCAAGTGGCTGCTGGGCAGCGGCGCGGCCCTGCTGGCCGCGATCGCGGGCAAGCGCTTCAAGCGCAAGACGCAGACCGAGGGCAAGAACGACACGCACCCCACCAAGGAGCACAGCGACAGCCAGCACCCCAATGGCAAGGGCCCATGCGAGTCGTGCGCCATCGGCGGGCCGGTCATCCTGTCCAGCGGCCAGAAGCTCATGGACGAGACCGACTTCACCCTGCCCGGCCCCATTCCCCTGGTCTGGCGCCGCCGCTACCGATCAGGCCTGGCCGAGGACGGCCCCTGGGGCCGCGGCTGGAGCCACCCGATGGCACAGGAACTGCGGCTCTCCGCCGACGGCATGGTGCTGCTCGACGAAGCGGGCCGCCATGTGCCGTTGCCCCACATCGCCCTGGGCGGCGAGTGGTTCGACCCGTATGAGAAGTTCACCGTGCGCCACCCGGAAGAGGGCCTGTGGGTCGTCGTGCACAAGGGCGGACTGGAGCACCACTACCGCCAGCACGCCCCCCGAGCAGTGGCGCCT
>NZ_BAAJYS010000768.1:0-973 GCF_057543315.1 Acidovorax sp. KPB24-07 | reverse complement strand
CACGGGCGACTGCCTGGGGGCCACGCAGCAGATCGGCGAAAATCGCCATCTACCTGGCCACCGCCATCGCGCTGGGGGCAGGCTTGCGGTGACGCAGCGGCGCCTGTGGCTGGTGCGGCATGCGCTGCCGCTCGTGGCGCCGGGCGTGTGCTACGGCGCGCTCGACGTGCCCGCCGACCCTGCCGCGACGGCCGATGCCGCCCGCCGGCTGACCCACGCGCTGCCCGGCACGCTCGCGGACATGCGCCACTCGCCGCTACGAAGATGTGAGCAGCTTGCGCAGGCCCTGATGGCGCTGAAGGCCGATTCGGCCAGCGAGCCCGACGCCCGCCTTGCCGAGATGGATTTCGGCACCTGGGAAGGCCGCGCCTGGGACGCCATTGCCCGGGCCGACATCGATGCGTGGACGGCGGATTTCGGCGCCCCCCGCGCCAGCGGCGGCGACAGCCTGGCCGCGATGCTGCTGCGCGTGGACGCGGCACTGTCCGAAGCACGCCAAGTGTCCCACGACCGGGGTGGCGATGTGCTGTGGATCACCCACGCGGGGGTGGCGCGCTGCGTGCAGTGGCTGCAGGCCCGGCCCGGGCGCCTGCCGCGGGCCGACGAATGGCCGGTGGCCGCACCGGCCTATGGGGAATGGACCACGGTGCCGCTGGACGCGCCAGCGCACTGAACGCGTCGGAGACAGCGGCTTTCGCCCCACCTGAAACAGGTGTCTTTCTTTGTGCCGCACACCCCGCGGCGTGCGGCCCCCCGAACCGCTACCGTTTTTCTGGAATTTCCAGCGTGACCGTGGCCGCGCCGTCGTGCGACGGCCCCAGCCGCGCCTGGCGGCGGCCCAGGGCCTGGAGCACCAGCCCTTCGGCCACCGTGGCCCCGACGCGAAACGGCTTGGCCGGCTGGTTGTCCACGGCGATCAAGGCCGCGCCGCCACCGCTGGACGTGCCCGCCAGCACGCCCACCAGCGCGAACC
>NZ_BAAJYS010000767.1:0-973 GCF_057543315.1 Acidovorax sp. KPB24-07 | reverse complement strand
CGCGGCGCCTGCGGCCACGGCCAGCGCGCCCGCCGCGCTGGTGCAGGGCCCTTACCTGTTCGATGCCAACGGCCGGCTCGGCGACTGGAACGTGCGCGACCAGGGCGCGCGCACCGAGTTCACGCTGAAGGCCTACGCACCGCTCGCGTTCAGCGTGGCGGCGGCCGGCAACTGCCAGGTGCGCGCCAACCAGAAACTGCTCACCCCCACGCGGGCGGCCACTCCGGCCGGCCCGGATGTCCAACAATTCCGGATCGCCGATGCTGCTGCGCAAATCCAGCTCCAGTGCCCAGCCCGCTGAGCGCCCCGTCCTGGCGCCTTCGTGGCTGATCGCCCTGCTGGCCAGCATGGTCGGCGGGGGGCTGTGGCTGCTGTATCCCCGCCAGGATCTGGAGCGCCGGCTGTCCGAGACCACCGACATCGCGCTGTCGGTGGCCTACCTCACCAACCTGCTGCGCAGCGATCCCGAGAACCCCCGCCTGCGCCTGCTGCTGGCGCAGCGCCAGATCGCCGTGGGCGAAATGGCGGACGCGCGGGCCACGCTGCAACCCGCGCTGGATTCCAGCGACCCGGAACTGCACCGCGACGCGCTGTGGAGCCTGTGGGACCTGTCGTACGCCGAGTACCAGCGCATGCCCGAGAAGGAAACCGAGCGCCGCAAAGCCCAGCGCGAGACCTCAAGCGCCAGCTCCAGGCCCTGGCCAAGGAAAAGTGGCCCGCCGACCGCCAATTGCTGCTCGCCCGCCGCGCGGCCGAAATGGAAGACCGCGCCACCGGCGTCGCGATGAGCCGCCAGCTCGCGCAGGAGGCCAAGGACCCGCGCGAGGCAGCGCGCCTGTATGAGCGGGCCGCCAAGGAAGCGCTGGGCACGGGCGACTACGCGGGCAGCGCCGAGCTGTACATGCTGGCGCGCCAGGTCACGCCCGACCCGGAACAGGCCAAGGCGTACTACCTGGCCGCCGTGCGCACGCTG
>NZ_BAAJYS010000766.1:0-984 GCF_057543315.1 Acidovorax sp. KPB24-07 | reverse complement strand
ATCGCGCGCCACCAGCCGCGACCGCGCCGAGCGCGTGCCCGGCCTGCGCACGCTGGAAGAGCCGCTCGACCTGGCCCGCGCCATCGCCCGCCACGGCAGCGCCGATACGCTGATCGTGGTGGACTGCCTCACGCTCTGGCTCACCAACTGGCTCATGCCGGCCCCGGCCCCAGCGCCGGTCTCGGAGGGTTCAGAGCCAGATCGGCCTCCAGCGCATGATTGGCTAGGGCAGTGCGCTATGTTTTTGGGAGCAATCCGCCAGTGCCCCGGCCCGGTGGTGCTGGTGGGCAACGAGATCGGCCTGGGCGTGATTCCCATGGGCCGCGAGGTGCGCGCCTTCGTCGATGCACTGGGGAGCCTGAATCAGCGCGTGGCTGAGGCCTGCCAGCGCGTCACCCTGGTCGCGGCGGGCCTGCCGCTCACGCTGAAGGACACGCCATGACGCACCGCTTCTTGCAACGCCTGCGCTGCCATGCCGCTCGCCGGTGGCCCGCGGGGCTGGCGTTGGCGGCTTTCGTCTGGATGGCCGGTGCCACGGCCGCGCAGGCCTTCGAGGTGACCGATGCGCGCGGTCGCACCGTCGCATTCGCCCAGCCGCCGCAGCGCATCGTGAGCCTGCTGCCCTCGCTGACGGAGAGCGTGTGCGAGCTGCAGCAATGCCAGCGCCTGGTGGGGGTGGACCGCTACTCCAACTGGCCCGAAGCCGTGCAGCGCCTGCCGCAACTGGGCGGCGGCATCGATCCGAACATCGAGGCCATCGTCGCCCTGCAGCCCGACGTGGTACTGCTGGCCACCAGCTCGCGCGCCAGCGACCGGCTGGAGGCGCTGGGCCTGAAGGTGGTGGCGCTGGAGCCCAAGACCCATGCCGACGTGCGCCGCGTGCTCGCCACGCTGGGCCAGTTGCTCGGCGTGCCGCAGGAGCAGGGCGCCGACCGTCTGTGGCGCGTGATCGACGCCGGCGTGCAGGCCGCCACGCAGTCGCTG
>NZ_BAAJYS010000765.1:0-990 GCF_057543315.1 Acidovorax sp. KPB24-07 | reverse complement strand
TGGAGTGGCCGTCGCGCTGCTCATGAGCGCCCTCACTGCGACCCAGGACCCCGAGGAGCTGCGCAGCTCATCCCGCCAAAGGACCGCCTGCCCGCGCATTGGCTGGCGCTGGCGTCGGCCGGCGTGGCGGGCTACAGCATCTGCTTTTATGCCGGCGTGCAGCGCACCGGCGTGGGCGTGGGCACGGCGGTGGCCATCGGCAGCGGCCCGATCTGGGCGGGACTGATCCAGGCCGTGCTGCTGCGCTCGCCCCTGATCGGCCTGTGGTGGCTGGGCACCGCCGTCAGCGTGGCCGGCGGCGTGCTGATGGTGCTCAGCAAGGGCGCGGGGGCCGGGCCGTCCTGGCCGGGGCTGGCGCTGTGCCTGCTGGCCGGCCTGTCGTACGCCAGCTACGCGCTGGTGAACAAGCGGCTGGTGGCGCGGGCCTCCACCGGCTGGGTCAACTTCTGCGTGTTCACCGGCGCCGCGCTGCTGGCGCTGCCCATGGCATGGCTGCTGGCCGGCGTGCCGCAATGGAGCCTGCCGTCGCTGGCCGTGGTCGTCTATCTGGGCGTGGTGGTGTCCGGCCTGGCCTATGTGGCGTTTTCCAGCGGACTGCGCCACATCGCCGGGGCGACCAGCGTCACGCTGACGTTGGTCGAACCGGTGGCCGCCTTCGTGCTGGCCGTGGCGATCGTCGGGGAGCGGCAGCCGCTCGCCGCCTGGAGCGGCCTGGGGCTGGTGCTGCTGGGCCTGCTGGTGGTGATCCGCGCGGAGTTGCGCCGGTAGGAGCGCAGGGCGGCGGGGCGGGCGGCGCCTCGCATCGGCACCCTGAAAAAGGGCCCAGGGATGGCTTCCGGCTGACAGACCGGGCCCCCGGCCTGCGGCTAGACTGCCGCCCATGTCGCACCTGCCCGCCCCCGATCCCCGCGCTCCGGCGCCTGCCGAGACCGATTCCGCCACGGCCTGTTGCCGGTTCTGCAGTCTGCGCGGCGGTGCCTGGAACGCCCG
>NZ_BAAJYS010000764.1:0-1001 GCF_057543315.1 Acidovorax sp. KPB24-07 | reverse complement strand
GGCGTGGGCGCCGCCGTGCTGGCCCAGGTGCAGGACCGGGCGCGCCGCGAAGGCGCCGTGCTGCGCGTGACCGCGCTGCAGCGCAGCGATGCCAACCGCTTCTACCAGCGCCACGGCTTCGTGCAGACCGGCGAGGAAGACGTGGACGTGCACTACGAGTGGCGGCCCGAAGAGGGGGCCGAATGAGCGCGCCCCGGCCTTCGACCGCTTCTGCTACGGGGGCTTCGCCCCATCGGCCACCTTCGGCCGGCGGCTGGCTGGACGGAATCCTCCACGGCGCCCAGGCCGTGCAGCGCCGGGCCATGTCCAAGGCGATCACGCTGCTGGAGTCGACCCGCGCCGACCACCGCGCGCAGGGTGACGAGCTGCTCACCGCCTTGCTGCCGCACACCGGCCAGTCGTTTCGCCTGGGGATCAGCGGCGTGCCCGGCGTGGGCAAATCCACCTTCATCGAAGTGCTGGGCCTGCACCTCATCGGCCTGGGCCACCGCGTGGCGGTGCTCACCATCGACCCGTCCTCCACCGTGTCGGGCGGCTCCATCCTGGGCGACAAGACCCGCATGGAACACCTGTCCATGCACGAGAAGGCCTACATCCGCCCCAGCCCGTCCAGCGGCACCCTGGGCGGCGTGGCCGAGAAAACGCGCGAGGCCATGCTGGTGTGCGAGGCCGCCGGCTACGACATCGTCATGGTGGAGACCGTCGGCGTGGGCCAGAGCGAGATCGCCGTGGCCGGCATGACCGACATGTTCGTGCTGCTGCAGCTGCCCAACGCGGGCGACGACCTGCAGGCCATCAAGAAGGGCGTGATGGAGATCGCCGACCTGGTCGTCATCAACAAGGCCGACATCGACCCGCACGCCGCCACCCGCGCCGAGGCGCAGATCACCTCCAGCCTGCGGCTGCTCAGCCAGCACGGCAACCCCGAGCGCTCGCTGGGCCACCCCCGCCACGCGCCGGCAGCGGGCCACGGCGCGGTGTCGGCCGAAAGCGAACCGGCT
>NZ_BAAJYS010000763.1:0-1002 GCF_057543315.1 Acidovorax sp. KPB24-07 | reverse complement strand
GGGCGAGGATATCGGCAATCGCGGCCCTCCCGGCACGGCAGCGGTTGAGAACCAGTGCAGAGGGCGCCCAGGCTGGCCGCGCCGTCGTCGAGCACGCCGATGATGCGGCAGGGTTGGGGATCGGGCATGGCGGTCGGGGCGGTGGTCAAGGCGGTCACGGTGTCGGGAGCGTTCATGCGGAGCAGGCCTCGGCCATCTTGCGGCCGTCGAAGTCGCAGACGAGCACCTGGAGCTGGAAGCGGCCCCCGTAGCGGTCGGGGGCCATGAGGGTGTCCACCACCGCGCGGGCCAGCGCGGCGTGAAAGGGTGCGGCCAGGCCCAGCGCTTCCATGCGCTCGGCGGCGAAGCGCGCGGTCTCGGCGGCGGCGATCTCGGCGCACACGTCGGCCGGCGCGCCGATGCCGGCGGCGAGTTCGGCCAGCAGTTGCGTGTCGACCTCGGCGCGGTTGGCGTGGGTGATGGTCTCGCCCTGGGCGATCTTGGTGAGCTTGCCCACCATGCCGCCGATGACGACTTCGCGCAGCCCCTGGGCCACGGCCTCGTCGAGCGCGTAGCGCAGGAAGTCGCCCATCTGCACGAAGCAGGCGGCGGGCAGCTGCGCGCGCTCCTTCATGGCGAACTGCTCGGTGCGCCCGCCGGTGGTGAGCACCACCACGCCGTGGCCCAGCGTGGCCGCCACCTGCACGCCCTGCACCACGCTCGCGCGGTAGGCCGAGGTGGAATAGGGCTTGACGATGCCGGTGGTGCCGAGGATGGAGATGCCGCCCAGGATGCCCAGGCGCGCGTTGAGCGTCTTCTTGGCCATGTCCACGCCCTGCGGCACGGAGATGGTGACCTCCAGCCCCGCATGGGCGAGCAGCGCCTCGCCCACGGCGCGCACGTTCTCTTCGATGTTTTGGCGCGGCACCGGGTTGATGGCCGGGCCGCCCACCGCCAGGCCCAGGCCGGCCATGGTGACGGTGCCCACGCCGAAGCCGCCCGCCAGCCGCAACCGCGCCATCA
>NZ_BAAJYS010000762.1:0-1006 GCF_057543315.1 Acidovorax sp. KPB24-07 | reverse complement strand
CCTGCCGGCCGGCGTGTTCCAGCGGTGCAGGGCGGGCTCCATCGAGGCCGGCGTGCGCCTGGTGCAGGCGCCGGCCGATCGCGGCCGTGGCCTTCACCGGCTCGTTCAAGGGCGGCACGGCGCTGGCCAAGGTGGCCGCAGAGCGCCCGCGCCCGATCCCGTTCTACGGCGAGCTGGGTTCGGTGAACCCGCTGGTGGCGCTGCCTTCGGCGCTGCAGGCCAACGGCGCCGCGCTGGCCGAGACGCTGGCCGGCTCCATCTGCCTGGGCTCGGGCCAGTTCTGCACCAGCCCCGGCGTGATCGTCGTGCGCCAGGACGCCTCGGGCGATGCCTTCGTGCAGGCCCTGGCCGACAAGCTGCGCCCCCTGGCGCCGCACGCCATGCTCACCCCCGGCATCCGCGGCGCGTTCGACCGGGGCGTGGCCGCATGGCGCGGCCACGGCAAGCTCCGGGCCCTGGTGAGCGAAACGGCCGAAGCCGGCGCTACGCCGCGCCCGTTCCTGGGCGAAGTGCAGGCGGCCGACTTCATCGCCGACCCTGCGCTGCACGAAGAGGTCTTCGGTTCCGCCGCGCTGGTGGTGCGCGTGGCCTCCATCGAGGAGACCGTGGCCGTGCTGCAGGCCATCGGCGGCTCGCTCACCGTCACGTTGTGGGGCGCCGATGCCGACACTGCCGAACACCGCGCGCTGGTGCGCGCCGCCACGCAGGACCGCGAAATGCTCGGCGCCCTGGGCGTCAACCAGGCGTGGCTCTTCACGGGCGTGTTCGCGCTGGGCGCGATGCTCGCGGGGCTGGGCGGCGCGGTGCAGCTGCCGCGCGAGCCGGCCAGCCTGGCGCTGGACCTGCGCGCCATCGGCGAGGCGTTCGTGATCGTGGTGGTGGGCGGCATGGGGTCGATCCCGGGCGCCTACGTGGCCGCGCTGCTGATCGCCGAGATCAAGGCGCTGTGCGTGGGGGCTGGGCACGGTGCAGTGGTTCGGCGTCGAGGTGTCGTTTTCCAAGCTCA
>NZ_BAAJYS010000761.1:0-1010 GCF_057543315.1 Acidovorax sp. KPB24-07 | reverse complement strand
CCGGTGCCGCCGCCGCGCTGGGCCTGCCGGCCCTGGCGCGGCCATCGGCCGCGGGGCCCGACCTGTCCGGCGTCACCTTGCGCATCGGCACCTACAAGGGCCTGTGGCGCCCACTGATCAGCGCGGCCGGCCTGGCCAACACGCCCTACCGCATCGAGTGGCGCGAGTTGAACAACGGCGTGCTGCACATCGAGGCCATCAACGGCGATGCGCTGGACCTGGGGTCGGGCAGCGAGATTCCCGCGCTGTTCGCGGCGCGTCAGAAGGCCCAAGTGCGCTTCGTGGCCGTGACGCGCGAGGATTTGAACAACCAGGTCACGCTCGCCCGAAAGGATGCACCCATCCAGCGCATCGCCGATCTGAAGGGCAAGCGCGTGGGCTATGTGCGGGCCACCACCTCGCATTACTTTCTGAGCCGCCAGCTGGCCGAGGCGGGCCTGTCGTTCGCGGACATCACGCCGGTCAGCCTCACGCCGTCCGATGGCCTGTCGGCCTTCGACCGGGGCGACCTGGATGCCTGGGCCATCTACGGCTACAACGGGCAGATCGCCCGGCTGCGCTACGGCGCGCGGGTGCTCAAGACCGGGGTGGGCTACCTGTCGGGCAACTTTCCGCTCTACGCCAACCCCCGCGCGGTGGCCGATCCGCTGCGCCATGCGGCATTGGCCGACTACCTGCAGCGGCTGCGCCGCGCCTACCTGTGGGCCAATGGCAACTACCTGGACTACGCGCGGGCCCAGGCCGCCGAAACCCGGGTGCCGGTGGGCGATCTGATCGAGCTGTGGAACAACCGCAGTACCGACTACGACCTGCGCCCCGTGACCGAGGCCGTGGTGCAGGGCCACCAGTCCGTGGCCGATGCCTTCCTGCAACTGGGCGTGCTCGACGGCAAGGCCCAGGTGGCGCCGCTGTGGGACCGCAGCTTCGGCCCGGTGCTGGCGGGCGCGGACCCCGCCGCCGCCTGAGCACCGCGCGCCACACGCTCAGATCGCCGCGGCGGTGGCAGCCCC
>NZ_BAAJYS010000760.1:0-1012 GCF_057543315.1 Acidovorax sp. KPB24-07 | reverse complement strand
CTGTCGCTGGGGCCGGCGGCCACGCGGCCGGTGGCGCACGTGGACGAAGGCGCGGGCGACGTGCCGGTGCTTGTGCTGGGCGATGCGATCGAGTGGACGGCCATCGTCGGCATTCCGCTGGCGGCCCAGGCGGGGGCCGCCGGGATCGTGGTGCGGGGTTCGGCCACCGAGGGCGATGCAGCGCGCAAGGTGCCCTACACCATCGCGCCCAAGAAGTACCGCGAGCAGCGCCTGAGCGTCGCGCCGCGCACCGTGGACCTCTCCGCCGAGGACAACGCCCGCTTCGAGCGCGAGCGCGAACACCAGCGGCAGGTGACGGCGGCGTTTTCCACACCGCTGCCCAAGCCGGCCGACCTGCGCATGCACGTCCCGGTGCCGGGTCCCCGGTCCAGCTCGTTCGGGCTGCGGCGGGTGTTCAACGGGCAATCGCGCAATCCGCACAGCGGCATGGACATCGCCGCAGCCAAGGGCACGGCCATCGTCGCGCCGCTGCCGGGCCGGGTGATCGACACCGGCGAATATTTCTTCAGCGGCGGCACCGTGTGGCTGGACCATGGCGGCGGGCTGCTCACCGTCTATGCCCACCTGAGCGCCATCGACGCCAAGGTGGGCGACCAGTTGCAGACCGGCGACCGCCTGGGCGCGGTGGGCGCCACCGGCCGCGTGACCGGGCCCCACCTGCACTGGGGCGTGATGCTCAACCGCACGATGGTGGACCCGGCGCTCTTCCTGCCCGTCTGAGCCGGACGGGCGTTGCGCCGGGCCGACACGGGCCGGTAAAGAAGGGGCCACTTCGCGGAGCGGGCAGCGACAATTTCCGCCTTCGATCCCCTGGCCTTTTTGGGTGGTTTCCATGCGATCTTTTCTGGGTGCCGCGCTCGCGGCGATGGCAGTGCTGTGCAGCGGCTGCGCCGTGGTGGCCGTGGGCGATGCCGCGGTGACGGTGGTGGCGACCACGGTGAAGGTCGGCGCCACCGTGGTGGGCACGGCGGTGGACGTGGGCGCGGCCGGC
>NZ_BAAJYS010000759.1:0-1017 GCF_057543315.1 Acidovorax sp. KPB24-07 | reverse complement strand
GTCGCCGCCCGCGCAGAAGGCATCGCCCTCGCCTTCGATGAGCACGCAGCGCGCGCCGGCATCGGCCTGCAGCTGCTCGAACACGGCGCGCAGCTGCCGCCACATGGCGCGGGACATGGCGTTGAGCCGCCCCGGGTGGCGCAGCACCACGCGCACCACCCCGGGGGGGCCATCCGCCCCGTCGACCCGCTCCACCCCGATGTCACCCGCCATGTCCGCCCTCTCCACCATGTCCGCCGTTTGCACTGGCCGCATCGGCCGCCTTGCCGCCCCGCCCGGGGCCCCGGTCAATCGAGCTTGGCGCCCGAATCCTTGACCACCTTCGCCCAGCGGCGAACCTCCGAGTGGACCATGGCGGCGAACTGCGTCTGCGACAGGCCGCCGTAGTCGGCGCCGTTCTTGGCCCACACGGCCTTCAGGTCCTCGGCGGTGCCCAGGCGCTGCGTCTCCTCGACGATGCGCGCCTGCAGGTCGGCCGGCGTGCCCTTGGGCGCCCACAGGCCGTACCACGTGGTCACGGTGTAGTCGGGCAGGCCCACCTCGGCCGCGCAGGGCACGTCGGGGAAGGCCGGGTTGCGCCGGGCGCCGGCCACCATCAGCGCCTTGATCCGCCCGCCCTTGATGTGCGCGGCGGACGAGCCCAGCCCGTCGAACATCATGTCCACGTTGCCACCGATCAGGTCCTGCAGCGCCGGGCCCGCCCCGCGGTAGGGAATGTGCGTGATGAAGGTGTTGGTCTGCAGCTTGAACAGCTCGCCCGCCAGGTGGTGCGAGGTGCCCGCGCCAGCCGAGGCGTAGTTGAGCTTGGCCGGGTTGCGCCGCAGGAAGTCCAGGAACTGCGGCATGGTGGTGGCCTGCACCGTGCGCGGGTTGACCACCAGCACCTGCGGCACGTTGGCCAGCAGCGCCAGCGGGATGAAGTCCTTCTCGATGTCGTAGTCGAGCTTGGGGTACATCGAGGGCGCGATCACGTGGTGCGTGCCGCCCATGAACAGCGTGTAGCCGTCGGGCTGCGCC
>NZ_BAAJYS010000758.1:0-1019 GCF_057543315.1 Acidovorax sp. KPB24-07 | reverse complement strand
CGTCGAAGCGCTCGCGCAGGTTGCGGCCGCTGCCCGCAGGCGCCTCGCTGCCTTCGGGCAGGGGCGCGAGCGGGCCGGCCGGGGCCAGGTCTTCAGTGCCCAGCAGGAAGCGCGCCCGCGTCATGGCCTGGTGCTCCCAGGTCCAGGCGGTGTTGCTGCCGCGCCGTTGCTGGTAGTTGGCGTACGCGGTGAAGCTGGTCACCAGCAGGCCCGAATTGCCGTTGGGCCGCAGGGCGGTGTCGATCTCGAAGAGGTCGCCCTCGGCGGTCTTCACCGTGAGCCAGTTGATGAGCTTGCGCACGAAGGCCGAATACACCTCGGGCGCGCGGTCGTCGTCGTCGTCGAACACGAAAACGATGTCCAGGTCGCTGCCGTAGCCCAGCTCCTTTCCGCCCAGCTTGCCGTACCCGATGATGGCGAACTGCGGCACCTCGCGGTGGCGGTTCTTCAGGCGGCTCCAGCACCACTGCGCGGTCACGCGCAGCACGCTGTCGGCCAGGGCCGAGAGGTCGTCGGCCACCTGCTCCACGGTGATGCGGCGCTCCACGTCGCGCGCCAGCGTGCGGAAGGTCTCGGCATGGTGGGCGCGGCGCAGCAGGTTCAGCAGGGTCTCGTCGTCGTCCTCGCCGGTCGATTGCAGCGAAGCGATGCGCAGCCCCAGTTCGTGCTCGAAGTCCTGCGGCACGAAGCGTTCGGCCAGCAGCGCGTCGCCCGCCAGTTCGTCGATCACGCCGGGGTGTTGCAGCATGTAGCGGGCGGGCCACTGCGCGGCGCCCAGCAGGTGCAGCAGGTGCTCGTGGACCGAGGGGCGCTCCAGCAGCAGCGCCAGGTAGATGTCGCGGCGCAGCAGCGATTCGAGCCAGCCGATCAGCCGCACCACGGCGTCTTCGTTGACCTGGCCCTCGGCCAGCCAGCGCGCGGTGCGTTGCACCAGCCGCAGCAGCCGCTCGCGCGACTCGTCGCTCAGGGACTGCACGCGCGGGTGCGTGCGCCATTCGGCGACGCGCGCGCGCACGGTG
>NZ_BAAJYS010000757.1:0-1030 GCF_057543315.1 Acidovorax sp. KPB24-07 | reverse complement strand
CGCCGGGCAGCGCCGCCGGCACCGCGCCGCGTGCGCCGGGCCCGGTCCTTCCCGGCATGCCCAACCTGCATTCGCACGCCTTTCAGCGTGCCTTCGCCGGGTTGACCGAATACCGCGCGCCCCAGCCCGACGGCGGGCAGGACAGCTTCTGGAGCTGGCGCAACCTCATGTACCGCTTTGCCGCGCGCACCACGCCCGAGCACCTGGAGGCGATCGCCACCTGGCTCTATGTCGAGATGCTGGAGGCGGGCTACACCGCGGTGTGCGAGTTTCATTACGTGCACCACGACGCGGCAGGCCAGCCCTATGCCGACGATGCCGCCATGTCGCTCGCGCTGCTGCGCGCCGCCCAGGCCGCGGGCATCGGCATCACCTTGCTGCCGGTGCTCTACCAGGCCAGCGGCTTCGGCGGCCGCGCCCCGCGCGAGGACCAGCGCCGCTTCATCCGCAGCACCGACAGCATGCTTGCGCTGCTGGAGCGCCTGGCGCCCGTGGTGGCCGCGCAGGGCGGCATCCTGGGCCTGGCCCCGCATTCGCTGCGCGCCGTGCCGCCCGACAGCCTGCGCATTGCGGTCGAAGGCCTCACCGCCCTGAGCCCGGCGGCGCCGGTGCACATCCACATCGCCGAACAGACGCAGGAGGTGGACGACTGCATCGCCTGGAGCGGCCAGCGCCCGGTGCAATGGCTGCTGGAGCATGCGCCGGTCGATGCGCGCTGGTGCCTGGTGCATGCCACCCACATGACGCCCGACGAATACGCGCGCGCCGCCCGCACCGGCGCGGTGGCCGGCCTGTGCCCCACCACCGAGGCCAACTTGGGCGATGGTCTGTTCAACTTGCCGCGCTGGCTGGCGGACGGCGGCCGCTGGGGCGTGGGCTCCGACAGCCATGCCTGCGTGAACGCGGCGGAAGAGCTGATGCTGCTCGAATACGGGCAGCGCCTGTCCCTGCGCCAGCGCAACGTGCTGGCCAGCCGCGCCCACCCCGAGGTCGCCACCGCCATGGCGCTGCAGGCAGTGCAGGGGCGGGG
>NZ_BAAJYS010000756.1:0-1038 GCF_057543315.1 Acidovorax sp. KPB24-07 | reverse complement strand
CCTGGTCGGCCAGGGCGCTGCGGTGCTGGGTCTTTTGGCGGCGCAGTTCGCGCGCCTGCTTGGCCAGGGCCTCGCGCTCGCCGTGCCAGGCCAGCACGGGCAGCACTTCGGTGGCCAGGCGCTCGCGCTCGGCCACCTTGAACTGCCAGCTTTGGTAGCTGGCCACGCGGTTTTGCAGCTCGGCCAGCTGCGCGCGGCCGTGGTCGAGCTCGCGCTCGGCCTGGGCCATCTCGCGCACGAGTTGCTGCTGGTGCTCGCGCGCCTGGTCGTAGGCATCGAGCACCTGCTGGTCGCCGAACACGTCGAACACCAGGCGCAGCAGCTCGCGCGGGCTGAATTCGCACAGGCGGTCGGTCTGGCCCTGCTCCAGCGAGAGCACGCGGGCGATGGCGGGCGACAGGCCCGCCGCGCCCAGCACGCGGCCCCAGGCCTCCACGCCCATGAACCCGAGGTCTTTCTCGGGCGTGTCGCGCAGCTGTTCGATGCCCACGTCGCCGTCGAGCAGGCAGTAGCGGCGCTGCCAGTCGCCGCCGTTGCGGTCGATGCGGCAGGCCAGCGTGACCTGGTCGCCGTACAGCAGGCGCCGCGCGAACGGGCGGCTGGAGGTCTGGCGGCCCTGGGGCCGGTTGTCCACCACGGCGCGCAGCCAGGCGGTCTGCGCGCCGGCGTGGCGCGCGTAGGTGCGGTAGTCGCGCGGGGCCGAGCAGCGCAGGCCCAGCAGAGTGCGCATGGCATCGAGCAGCGTGGTCTTGCCCGAGCCGTTGGGCCCGGCGATGGTGATGATGGACGCATCGAGCGGCAGGGCCACGCGCTGGCAGTAGTCCCAGTGGACGAGTTCGAGGGTTTGCAGGTGGAACATGGGGCGCGGGGTTCGTCGTCGGTCAGGCGGCGGGCGCCGGGGTGGGGTCCGTGGCGGGCGTTGCAGCGCCCGGCGTGGCGGCGGCCTCGCTGCGCTCGAGCGCCAGCACGTCGGCCAGGGCGCCGTCGAGGATGCGCGGGGCCATCACGTCGTAATCGAGCAGCACGTCCAGCAGCGGG
>NZ_BAAJYS010000755.1:0-1043 GCF_057543315.1 Acidovorax sp. KPB24-07 | reverse complement strand
CCGAGGGCGCGGCCTCGCACGTGCCCGGCCTGCGCGGCGCGAGCGTGGAGTTCGACGTGTCGCAGGCGGGCGGCAAGGCCACGCTGGCCCTGGCGGACGGCGCCCTGGTGCTGCCCCACGTGTTCGAGGAAGGCACGGTGCCGGTGGACCAGCTGTCGGCGAACGTGCGCTGGCAGATCGAGGGCGAGCGCATCGCGGTGCAGGCCAGCGACCTGCAGTTTTCCAACGCCGATGCGCAGGGCGAGGCCCGGCTGAACTGGCACACCGGCGATGCCGAGCGTGGCGGTGCCCGGCCGCGGTTTCCCGGCGTGCTGGACCTGTCCGGCAGCCTGAGCCGCGCGGACGGCACCCGCGTGCACCGCTACCTGCCGCTGTCCATCCCGCAGGAGACGCGCCACTACGTGCGCGACGCGGTCACCACGGGCACGGCCAGCAACGTGCAGTTCCGCGTCAAGGGCGACCTGCACGACATTCCCTTCAACACGCTCGGGCAGGGCGACTTCCACATCGCCGCGCGCGTGAAGGACGTGACTTATGCCTATGTGCCGCCGCGCCTGCAGCATGCCAACGAGGCGCCCTGGCCCGCCCTCACCGAACTCACCGGCGACCTGATCTTCGACCGCTCCACCATGGCCGTGAAGGGCGCCAGCGGCAGCTTCGCCGGCACGCCGAAGCTGCGCGTGAACAAGGTGGAGGCGCGCATTCCGGACCTGGCCCACACGGTGGTCGCGGTGAACGCCGATGCGCGGGGCCCGCTGGCAGACATGCTGTCGTTCGTCACCACCTCGCCGCTGGCGCGCCTGACCGGCAATGCGCTGGACAAGACCACCGCCAACGGCACGGCCGACCTGCAGCTGGCCCTGTCGCTGCCCGTCAGCCACATCGACCAGTCCAAGTTGCAGGGCAGCGTGACCCTGGCGGGCAACGACGTGCGCATCGCACCGGAGGCCCCGCCCATCGGCCGCGCGCGCGGCACCGTGCAGTTCACCGACACCGGCTTCACCCTGGCGGGCGTGCAGGGCCGCGCGCTGGGGGGCGACCTG
>NZ_BAAJYS010000754.1:0-1044 GCF_057543315.1 Acidovorax sp. KPB24-07 | reverse complement strand
CCCCCCGAGGCGGGCGGCCGATCCCTGGGCCGCGTCCACCGCACCCAGCGACGCCGGCAACACCGATTGGCTGAACGCCCCCGCCAGCGCCACGCCCGGCGACGCCGCCACGGGCTTCGACCCCACGGCCGGCGGCTTTCACCTGCACCAGCTGTGGGACGGCAGCCTGCCCGTGGAGTCGTGGATCAACCACGGCCTGTCGTGGGTGGTGGCGCATTTCCGGCCGTTCTTCCAGACCGTGCGCGCGCCCATCGACGGCACGCTGGCCTGGGTGGAAGGCCTGCTCACCAGCGTGCCCACGCTGGCCATGATCGCGCTGATCGGCGTGCTCGCCTGGCAGTTCGCGGGGCGCGCGCTGGCCGTGGTCACGGTGGTCTCGCTGCTGCTCGTGGCCATGCTGGGCATCTGGCCCGAGGCCATGGTGACGCTGTCGCTGGTGCTGACCTCGCTGGCCTTCTGCCTGGTGATCGGGCTGCCGCTGGGCATCCTGCTGGCCAGCAGCGACCGGGCCCAGCGCGTGATGCGACCGGTGCTCGATGCCATGCAGACCACGCCGGCCTTCGTGTACCTGGTGCCGGTGGTGATGCTGTTCGGCATCGGCAACGTGCCGGGCGTGGTGGTGACCATCGTGTTCGCGCTGCCGCCGCTGGTGCGCCTGACCAATCTGGGCATCCGCCAGGTGCGGCCCGACCTGATCGAGGCCGCCCGGGCCTACGGGGCCTCGCCGCTGCAGTTGCTGGCCAAGGTGCAGCTGCCGCTGGCCATGCCGTCCATCATGGCGGGCATCAACCAGTCGCTGATGCTGTCGCTGTCGATGGTGGTGATCGCCTCGATGATCGCCGTGGGCGGCCTGGGCCAGATGGTGCTGCGCGGCATCGGCCGGCTGGACATGGGCCTGGCGACCGTGGGTGGCCTGGGCATCGTGCTGCTGGCCATCACGCTGGACCGCATCACCCAGTCCATGGGCCAGCCGCGCCGCGGCGTGCGCCACTGGTGGCAGACCGGTCCCGCCGGCCTGGTGTGGCGCCTCGCCGCGCGGCGCGA
>NZ_BAAJYS010000753.1:0-1046 GCF_057543315.1 Acidovorax sp. KPB24-07 | reverse complement strand
TGTGCCCTGCCCCGCACAGGCGCGTCAGCCCTGCACGCCGATGCAGACGGCCACCTGGTCGGGGCCTTCGTAGGCCTCGAAATCGCGTCGAAGCGGCGGCGCGGCACGGGGTGCTGCCCGAAGTGCGCCCACACCGCGCCCCCAGGTGTCGATCACGGCCTGCGGCAGCGCGCCCTGCCGGCGGGAACACGAGGTAGAGGCCAGCCGGCACCTGCACGCGCTCCACACCCGGCGCGGCGCCGGGGCCGGGGCCGGGGCCGTCCAGGGCCACGCCCGCGAGCACGTCGAATTCGCCATCGTGATCCGACGCATACCGGCTGTACACGCCCATCACGCGGGGCGGCGCCAGGCCGGGCTGCTGCACCCGCTGGGCCACGCCCTCGGCGGCGAACCGCTGCCACAGCGGGCCGATGCGGGCCTGGGCAGGGTCGCGCTCCTGGCGGTTGCAGGTGCGCGTGGCGATGCCGGCGACGGTGAAGGCGCCGAAGGTTTCCAGGGTGGGGGTCATGCGGCCCGCCCCTTCAGCGCGCCATGGCGTGCAGGCCGACGGTGTTGCCCTCGGTGTCGCACAGGTGCGCGATGAAGCCGATGCCGTTCGGCAGCTCGATGCAGGCATCGATCACGCGCCCGCCCGCCGGGGCGATGCGCTCGACGGCGGCGTCCAGGCCCGGGGCGCAGTCGAGGTAGATGCGCACGCCGGCATCGGGCGCCACGCGGCGGCTCGGGCCTTCGATGAGGCAGCCGCCGGTGGCCGGCCGGTCGTAGGCGAAGACGGCCAGCGGATCGCCGCCCATCGTCTGGCGTTGCATGGGCCGGCCCAGCACCTGTTCGTAGAAGGCCTGGGCGCGGCCGAGGTCGGCGCAGGGGATCTCGAACCAGCTGATGGCGGAAACGGAAGAGGCGGGGGCAGAAGAGGTCATGGCGGATGGGTCCTTTCGGTCGTTGTTGCGAAGGACGCCATGGTGCGGGGGCCCTCCTGACAGCGTCGTGTCAGGAGGCTGCGCCGGCCCGGCGCGCGGCTCAGGCGGCGGGCTCGGCCGGGGGTT
>NZ_BAAJYS010000752.1:0-1046 GCF_057543315.1 Acidovorax sp. KPB24-07 | reverse complement strand
CGGCGTGCCCGGCGACAGCGGCGCCGCGGTGCCGCCCATGCTCACGCCCTTCACGCTGCGCGGCCTCACGCTGGACAACCGCATCGTCGTCTCGCCCATGGCGACCTACAGCGCGGTCGAGGGCGTGCCGCAGGACTTCCACCTGGTGCACCTGGGCGCCCGCGCGCTCGGCGGCGCGGCGCTGGTGATGGTGGAGATGACCGCCCCCACGCCCGACGGCCGCATCACCCCCGCCTGCACCGGGCTGTGGAACGATGCGCAGCAGGCCGCCTTCACGCGCATCGTGGATTTCGTGCACGGCAGCAGCCGCGCGAAGATCGGCCTGCAGCTGGGCCACAGCGGCCCCAAGGGCTCCACGCGCGTGGGCTGGGAGGGCACGGACGAGCCCCTGCCCGAGGGCGATCCGCACGGCAACTGGCCGCTGCGCGCCGCCAGCGCCCTGCCCTACGGCCCGCAGAACCAGACGCCCGCCGCGCTGACGCGCGCCGACATGGACGCGCTCACCGCCGCCTTCGTGGCCAGCGCCCGGCGCGCTGCAGCCTGCGGCTTCGACTGGCTGGAGCTGCATTGCGCGCACGGCTACCTGCTGGCCAGCTTCATCAGCCCGCTCACCAACCAGCGCACCGATGACTACGGCGGCAGCCTGGAAAACCGCTGCCGCTACCCGCTCGAAGTGTTCACGGCGGTGCGCGCCGTGTGGCCCGCCGAGCGCCCCATGAGCGTGCGCATCTCGGCCCACGACTGGGCGCCCGGCGGCACCACGCCGGACGACGCCGTGGCGATGGCGCGGTGGTTCAAGGCCGCGGGCTGCGATTTGATCGACGTCTCCTCCGGCCAGACCACGCGCGCCGCCCGGCCGGTGTACGGGCGCATGTACCAGACGCCGTTCGCCGACCGCATCCGCAACGAGGTGGAGATCGCCACCATGGCCGTGGGTGCCATCAGCGAGGCCGACCATGCCAACGGCATCATCGCCGCCGGCCGCGCCGACCTCTGCGCCCTCGCCCGCCCGCACCTGGCCGACCCGGCCTGGACGCTGCACGCCG
>NZ_BAAJYS010000751.1:0-1048 GCF_057543315.1 Acidovorax sp. KPB24-07 | reverse complement strand
GCGCCAGTACAGCAGCTACGTCAACGAAGAGCACGGGGCGACCTGCGGGCTGCTGGGCTACGGCTGGAAGCTGCCCATGGAGATCGCCGTGCGGCTGGAGGCAGGGCGCACCGTGCTGCTGGACACCGGGGGGCGGGCCATCACCTTCGGCGAGCCGCTGGCGCCCGGCGAAGCGCTGTACAGCGCCAGCGAAGACCTGTGGCTGATGCGCGGTGGCGGTGCAGGCAGCGCGTTGCCTGCCGGCGCGCCTGCCTCGCGCATTCCTAGCGAGCTGCAGCCCTGGGCCTGGCAGCCGCGCTGGGCCCACGTGCCCCAAGAGGCCCGGGCCGACGCGCGGTGCGTGATCGCCGCCTCGGGCAACGGCGGCGCCGTGTGGCTGCTGTGGCCGGGGGAGGACGGGCACCACCGTGTGGGCCGGGTGCTGGACCGCTTCGGGCGCAGCCAGCACTACGGATACGACGAGCACGGGCGGCTGGCCGGCATCACCGACGGCAGCGGGCGGCGCTATGCGCTGCACTACAACCGGGAGCGGGAACGGGAGGGGCCGCCGCCGCGGCCCCAATCACCGCTACGGCCATTGCCACCGCCCACCCGCTGCTCGGCCCGGACAGCGGCGAGCGCCTGACCGGCGTGGACTGCGTGCACAACCCGCTGGATGCGGCCTGCACCGGCCCGGGCTACCGGGTGGCGCTGGTGCGCTACCGCTACGACAGCGCGGGCGACCTGGTGGAGGTACTGGGGCGGGACGGCCAGCGCACGCGCGAGTTCGGCTACGACCGGGTGCACCGCATGGTGCGCCACCGGGTGCGCAGCGGCCCGCTGCACACCTACGTCTATGAAGACCAGGGCGTGGCCATGCCCCGGCCCGGCGCCCGCGTGGTGGAGCAGCACAACGAGCAGGGACTGTCGTACCTCTTCGAATACCGCGATCCCCCCGCCATCCCTCCCGCCACCCCGGCTGCGATCGGCGAGTCCGAGACGGACCCCGACACCCCAGTCCCCGACACCCCGCAGCCCATGCCGCAGTCCATGCTGCAGCCCGTGCCGG
>NZ_BAAJYS010000750.1:0-1050 GCF_057543315.1 Acidovorax sp. KPB24-07 | reverse complement strand
GCTGCCCGGCGCCTCGCCGGCGCTCGCGGCATCGCCCTCCGAAGAGGACTCCACCGCCGCGCTGGACTCGCCGGGCGCGCCGGAATAGATGGCCTCTTCGGTGTGGCGATCGTCCTCGCTCACGGGCGCATCGGCCTGCGGCAGGCCGAATTCTTCACGCGCGGCCTCTTCGGCGGTGCGTTCGAGGAAGGGGTTTTCGTCGAGCATCTGCTCGACCTCTTGCGACAGTTCCAGGGTGGACAACTGCAGCAGCCGGATGGACTGCTGCAACTGCGGCGTGAGTGCCAGATGCTGCGAGACGCGCAGCGACAGCCCCGGCTTCATCACACCGGTGCCGCCGGGCCGCCCCGAGGCGCGAGAGCCCCCGCGGGAAGCAGCGCAGTCAACACGATGACCAGCGTGGACGCCATGCTCACATCCTGAAATGCTCGCCGAGGTACACGCGCCGCACCTCGGCGTTGTCCACGATCTCGGAGGGCGTGCCCCGCGCCAGCACGCGCCCATCGCTGATGATGAACGCGTGGTCGCAGATGCCCAGGGTCTCGCGCACGTTGTGGTCGGTGATGAGCACGCCGATGCCCCGCGCCTTGAGGAACCCGATGATGCGCTGGATCTCGATCACGGCGATGGGGTCGATGCCCGCGAACGGCTCGTCGAGCAAGATGAAGCGCGGCTGCGTGGCCAGGGCCCGCGCGATCTCCACGCGGCGGCGCTCGCCGCCCGACAGCGCCAGGGCCGGGGAGGCCCGCAGGTGCTCCACGCGCAGCTCCTGCAGCAGGGCGGTGAGGCGCGACTCGATCTCGTCGCGGCTCAGGGCCTTGTCGTTCTCGTCGCGCTGCAGCTCCAGCACGGCGCGCACGTTCTCCTCGACCGTCAGCTTGCGGAAGATCGACGCTTCCTGCGGCAGGTACGACAGGCCCAGCCGCGAGCGGCGGTGGATGGGCATGTCGGCCACCGAATGGCCGTCGATGCGGATGTCGCCGCCATCGCTGCGCACCAGCCCCACGATCATGTAGAACGAGGTGGTCTTGCCCGCGCCGTTGGGGCCGA
>NZ_BAAJYS010000749.1:0-1053 GCF_057543315.1 Acidovorax sp. KPB24-07 | reverse complement strand
GGTGTGGCGGCGCCGCTGATCGAATGGCACGGCGCCCTGCGCTGGGTGCAGGCCCCGCCGGACGCGGGCGCGGCGCTGCACGAGGCGGCGCAGGCCGTGGGTGGGAGTGCTTCTCTTTTTGTAGCAGACAAGGCAATCGGTACTAGGGCGTCAGGCCATTTCGATCCGGTATTGCCCGGCACGCTGGCACAGATCCATGCCCGGCTGCAGCAGGCGTTCGATCCGGCGGGCATCTTCAACCCCGGCCGGATGGGCCCGGGGCGGTAGCGCCATGCGGCTGCTGCGGCACCTCACCGGCCGGCACCGGACCCCGTCCACCAACCGGCTGCTCGGCCTGCTGCTGGCCTTCAACGCCGGGGCGGTGAACGCGGGCGGCTTTCTGGTGGTGCACCGGTACACCTCGCACATGACGGGGTTCCTGTCGATGGTGGCCGACAACCTGGTGCTGGGCAACATGGCGCTGGTGCTGGGCGCGGTGGGCACGCTGTGGGCCTTCATGTCGGGCGCGGGCACCACGGCCATCCTGGTCAACTGGGCGCGCCACCACCGGCTGCGCAGCGGCTTCGCGCTGCCGCTGCTGCTGGAGGCCCTGCTGCTGCTGGTCTTCGGGCTGCTGGGCGCCATCACGCTGGAATGGCGCACGCCGTTTTCCGTGCCGCTCACCGTGCTGCTGCTGGCCTTCCTGATGGGGCTGCAGAACGCGGTGGTCACCAAGATGTCTTCGGCGCAGATCCGCACCACGCACATGACCGGCGTGGCGACCGACCTGGGCATCGAGATCGGCAAGATGCTGTACTGGAACCGCAACGGCACGCCACCCGAGGCGCAGGTGCACGCCAACCAGGCGCGGCTGCGGCTGTTCGCCAGCCTGCTGGCCATGTTCACCGTGGGCGGCATCGTGGGCGCGGCCGGGTTCAAGCACGTGGGCTTCATCTGGGTCGTGCCGCTGGCCGCCATCCTGCTGGGCCTGTCGCTGCCGCCGCTGGCGGCCGATTTCGAACACCTGGCCCGGCTCTGGCGCGCCCGCCGCGCGCTGGCCCAGCGCGCGCCGCA
>NZ_BAAJYS010000748.1:0-1057 GCF_057543315.1 Acidovorax sp. KPB24-07 | reverse complement strand
CGCACCGCGGCGCTGCCCGCGACCGATGCCGACGACGGCCTGCTGAGCGACAACGACATGTACGAGCGCATGGTCTCGGCCATCCTGGACCATCGCCTGCCGCCCGGCACCAAGCTGGTGGAAGACAAGCTGGCAATGGCCTTCGGCGTGTCGCGCACCCGCGTGCGGCCGGTGCTGGTGCGCCTGGCGGGCGAGCAGGTGGTCACCCTCACGCCGCGCCGTGGCGCCTCCATCGCCCAGCCCACGGTGCAGGAGGCGCGCGAGGTGTTCGAGGCGCGCCGCCTGATCGAGCCGCGCCTGGTGTCGCTCTTCGTGGAGGCGGCCACCGCGCAGGACGTGGCCTGGCTGGTGCAGAGCGTGGCCGACGAGGAGGCCTCGCGCCAGGCGGGCGACATGCGCCGGGCGATCCGGCTGTCGGGGGACTTTCACCTGCACATCGCGCAGGCGGCCGGCCACCAGACGCTGGGGCGCATCCTGCGCGAGCTGGTGTCGCGCACATCGCTCATCCTCATGACCTACAGCCCCAGCCATGTGCAGGCCCGCGAAGAGGCCACGGCCTGCGGCTGCCGCGAGCACCGCGCGCTGATCGACGCGATCCGCCTGCGCGATGCGGGCGAGGCCGCGCGGCGCATGCTGGACCACCTGGCGCGCATCGAATCGCAGCTCGAATTCACGCCCCCGCAGGACGCGGCGCCGGACCTGGTGCAACTGCTGGGCGCGGGCCGCGCGGCCTGACGCGCCGCTCACCCGGACAACAAGGCAACGCATGCGCCAACTGCTCGTCATCAACCCCAACACCTCGGCCAGCGTGAGCGCCTTGCTGCAGCGCCACGTGCAGGCCGCCGCCGGATCGCACGTGCAGGTGCGCACGGCCACGGCCCGCTTCGGCGCGCCCTACATCGCCTGCGAGGCCAGCTACGCGGTGGCCTCGCACGCCGCGCTGGACGCCTGGGCCGCGGCGCTGGCGGACGGCGGCAGCGCGCCCGATGCGGTGCTGGTCGGCTGTTTCGGAGATCCGGGCCTGATGGCGCTGCGCGAGAGCAGCCCGGTGCCGGTG
>NZ_BAAJYS010000747.1:0-1057 GCF_057543315.1 Acidovorax sp. KPB24-07 | reverse complement strand
TGATGCCGAGGCCAGCGGCGCGCGCGGCCGCACCAGCGTGGGCGCCATGGTGGCCGCCACGCCCGTGCTGCTGGCGCAGGCGGTGGAACAGCTCAAGGCCCGGTCCCGCCACACCACCGTGCTGATCGAAGAGGGCGACCTGACGCGCCTGCTGCCGAAGCTGCGCCTGGGCGAGCTGGACCTGTTCGTCGGCCGCCTGGAGCCGGGCTACGCCTCGCCCGACCTGGAAACCGAGGCCCTCTACGACGACCCCATGGTCGCCGTCGTGCGACCGGGGCATCCCCTGGCCACGAAGCGCAAGCCCCGCTGGGCCGACATCGCCGGGCAGCCCTGCGTGCTGCCCCCACCCTGGGCCTCGCTGCGGGTGAAGCTGGAGCAGCAGTTCTTCGCGCACGACCTGCACCCGCCGGCCGACATCGTGGAGTCGGCGTCGTTCCTGTCGCAGATCACCTTCTTGCACCAGCGCGGCGCCGTGGCCTTCATGGCGCGCACGGTGGCGCGGCATTTTGCGGAGCAGGGGATGCTGGCGGTGGTGAAGGTGCCGGTGGAGATCGAGTTGCCGCCGGTGGGGCTGATCCGGATGCGGGGGGTGGAGGGGACGCCGGTGACGCAGGCGTTGGTGGGGTGTTTGAGGGAGGTGGGGAGGAGAGAGTAAATCGCTCTTTGTGACCCAGAGGCGACGATGACTATTAACCTGGTTGAAAATTGATAGAGGAAATATTTAAAAATATCTATTTTTAAGATAAGGGGTGTAATGGAATTTTTACCTGCAGGTGATGCATGGATTGATTATTAAAATGAGTGGTAATAGTATGATGAAGCCGATAATCAAGGCCCCATCCCCGCCTTGTGAGATGGGCGACGATGTTAGATTTCTGCTCGATTGAAATTTGGATGAAGGCGAGACTTGTACGACGTAGGTCTGGTTGGTTGCTTGTAATTCTCCAGTACGTGTGCCATGGTTTTTTTAAAAAACGCGTACCTTCGATGCTGCCACTTAAGACGTAACGATTGCCAGTGTCGGCGAAACCAAGAGCGCGTGCCGTGTCGGCAATTT
>NZ_BAAJYS010000746.1:0-1059 GCF_057543315.1 Acidovorax sp. KPB24-07 | reverse complement strand
GCGGCCGCCAGCTCGCCGCCGCCGTGGCGCAGCGCGTGCTGGACGCGGCCTGAGCGCACCAGACTCGCCCATTCACGCACCCGCGCCCATGGCCACCGCCCTGCCCTTGCAGCGCCACCAGCTCGCCTGCCTGTCCGATGCCGGCTGGCAGCGCCAGCTCGCCCTGCCCTGGGACGGCGAGGCCCGCGAATGCCTCGATCACTGGGCCGCGCGGCGCCTTCCGCTCGTGGTGACCACCCAGCCGCCCGGCCCGGACGGCAGCATCGCGCTGGGCCGGCCGGCCCCCGGCCGCTGGGCACGGCGCCGCCTGGCGCTGCTCGTGGCGCGCGAAGACATCCTCTACTTCGATGCCTTTCCCCCGGCCTTGCTGGCCCAGCCGCTGATGCCGACCGGATCGAAGGCCGCCTGGGGCCGCCTGTGCGAGGCGCTGCAGGCCTGCGGCGTGGCCGCCCGCATCTACGGCAGCCACGGCTGGCAGCTCATCACCGGGCTGGACCACCTGCGCAGCGGCTCCGATGCCGACCTGTGCATCGGCGTGGCCAGCCCCGCGCAGGCCGATGCCGCCGCCGCCTGCCTGCACGCCTTCCCGAAGGCGCAGCCCCGGCTCGACGGGGAACTGCTGTTCGCCAATGGCGCCGCCGTGGCCTGGCGCGAGTGGAGCGCTTGGCGTGCAGGCCGCGGCAAAGCCGTGATGGTCAAGCGCCTGGCTGGCGCCGCGCTGGCGCAAGCCCCCTTCTGGCCGGCCACGGAACCGGCAGAGGAACCGGCTGCAGAGGAGCCGCTGCCATGACCGCCAACGCACGGCGCCGGTCTGCGAGCGACCCGCGCCCGGACCCGGCCCCGCAGGCCATCGGCCGCGCCGCCACGCTGTCGCTCTACGACGAACTGGCCTTGTCGCCCAAGCCCGGGCTGGTGACCCTTACTGACAACGGCAGCCACACCGACATGGATGCCCGCACCTTCATGCGCAGCCTGTTCGCGCTGCGCGTCTATTTCGTGCGCATCGCCGCGCTGGGCCATGCCGGCGAAGGGTTCCCGGCGCTGGAGCGCTGCGGCATC
>NZ_BAAJYS010000745.1:0-1060 GCF_057543315.1 Acidovorax sp. KPB24-07 | reverse complement strand
GCAGGCGCCGGCCGCGTTCGGTGACCGGCACCTGCTCGGGGTGCGTCAGGTCGAAGGCCAGGTGCGCGGCCGACGGATAGCGCTGCGCGGCCTCGGGCTCCAGGCAGCGCAGGATGATCTCCTGCAGCCACTCGGGCACCTGCGGCCGGTGGCGACGCGGCGGCGCGGGCGTCATCCACAGCCGCTGGCGCAGGCCGCCGCGCGTGGTGGGGGCACCGAAGGGCAGCTCGCCCGTGGCCAGTTCGTACAGCATCACGCCGATGGCGAAGAGGTCGCTGCGCAGGTCGCCGCGCACGCCCACCACCTGCTCGGGCGCGATCCAGGCGGGCGAGCCCACGGCCTCGCGCATCTCCTCGGCCAGCAGGTCGGGGTAGTGCGCGTGGCACGAGAGGCCGAAATCCAGCAGCACCGCGCTGCCGTCCGCGCGCAGCAGCACGTTGGCGGGCTTGAGGTCGAGGTGGCACACGTTCTGCTGGTGCAGGCTGTGCGCGGCGTGCGCCATGGCCGCGCCCAGTCGGGCCACGGTGGTGGCGTCCGGCGGCTGCGGCAGGTCCAGCCAGTGCTGCAGCGTGTGGCCTTCGATGTATTCCATCACCAGGTAGGGCAGCCGCGCCAGGTCGCCCGCGGCGACGAAGCGCGGCACGTGGCTGCCGCTCAGCGTGGGCAGGATCTGCAGCTCCACCTCGAAGCCGACGATGGTCTCGGCGCCATCGCCCGCCGTCATGCGCGGGATCTTCATCGCCAGCGGAAAGCCCGCGTCGCGCGCGGCGCCTGCATAGCCCACGCGGTACACGTGCGCCATGCCGCCCGCGTGCAGGCATTCGTGCACGACGAAGCCGTCCACCTCGGTGCCGGGCGCGAGCAGCTTCATGCAGCGCTCCGGGCGGGCCGCGCGATGGCCGCGCTCAACGCCCTAACTCCAGCCGGTCGGCGAAGAACGCAGGCAGGCCGGCGGCGCGCACGGCGGCCGCGGCCGCGGCATGGTCGTAGGGCACGCGGTGGAAGGTGACCGTCGCGGCGTGGTCGTCGAACAGCGCATACATGGCACGCACGTCGCGGT
>NZ_BAAJYS010000744.1:0-1063 GCF_057543315.1 Acidovorax sp. KPB24-07 | reverse complement strand
CGCGCGCCGATGGGCACGCCCGGCCCGCAGCGCCCGCGCGGCTGGTGGAAGTACAGCGTGCGCAGGTCGGCGTCCTGCACCATGGTCACGGCATGCTCCACGCCGGGCGGAATCCACAGCGCGCGCGAGGGCGGCACGATGTAGGTGCCCTGCGCCGCGGTGAGGCGGATCACCCCCGTGGTCGAGATCGCCACCTGCGCCCACGGGTGGCGGTGGGGCAGCACCTGCGTGTCGGCGGGCAGCCAGCGGGCCTTGGCGCGCACCGGGCGCGTGCCGGCGGGCACGAACAGGTCGGGCGTGAGCGAGCTGACGTACGACACCGCGCGGCGCGGGCGCGGTGCGGCGCTGGGGGCCGGAGCGGGAGTGGAATGGGCGGTGCTTGGCATGATCGCGACAGAAGTTGGCAGTCTATCGTCAACCTGCCGCCGCGCCGCTGCCTAAGATCGCTGCCATGACCTCCACCGCATCCCCCCACCCCGCAGCGCCCGCCGGCACGCTGCGCCAGGACGCCCGCACCATCGGCCTCATCGGCCTGGCCCACGGCTCCTCGCATTTCTTTCACATGCTGCTGCCGCCGCTGTTTCCGTTCCTGATCGCGGAGTTCGGCTTCAACTACTCGGAGCTGGGGCTGCTGGTGTCGGTGTTCTTCGTGATCTCGGGCGTGGGCCAGGCGCTGTCGGGCTTTCTGGTGGACCGGGTGGGCGCGCGCCCGATCCTGTTCTTCGCGCTGTCCAGCTTCGCCGTGGCGGGCCTGGTGGCCGGCACGGCGCAGGGCTATGCGGGGCTGATGCTGGCGGCGGCGCTGGCGGGGCTGGGCAATGCGCCCTTCCATCCGGTGGACTTCACCATCCTGAACAAGCGCGTGTCGCCGCAGCGCCTGGGCCACGGCTTTTCGGTGCACGGCATCTCGGGCAACCTGGGCTGGGCCACGGCGCCGGTCTTCATGGCCGGGATCGCCGCGGCCACCGGATCGTGGCGCACCGCCTGCCTGTGCGGGGCCGCGCTGGCGGCGGTGGTGCTGGCCATCATGGTGTGGCAGCGCGACGCGCTCGATGACCGCCAG
>NZ_BAAJYS010000743.1:0-1064 GCF_057543315.1 Acidovorax sp. KPB24-07 | reverse complement strand
CTGCCGCTGCGCCCCTGGCGGGCGAGGGCGGCACCTCGCGCCTGAACAAGCGCATGGCCGAGCTGGGCCTGTGCTCGCGCCGCGAGGCCGACGACTGGATCGCGCAGGGTTGGGTCAAGGTCAACGGCGAAGTCGCGCCGATGGGGCTGCAGGTGCTGCCCACCGACCGCATCGAGGTCGAGCGCGTGGCGCAGGGCTTTCAGGAGCAGAAGGTCACCATCCTGATGCACAAGCCCATGGGCTACGTGAGCGGCCAGGCCGAGGACGGGCACACGCCCGCCGTCGCCCTCATCAACCCGCGCACGCACTGGCGCGAGGACCCGAGCCGCATGCGCTTTTCGCCGCCGCAGCTGCGGGGCCTGGCACCCTGCGGGCGGCTGGACATCGACTCGGTCGGCCTGCTCGTGCTCACGCAGGACGGCCGCGTGGCGCGCCAGCTCATCGGCGAGGACTCCGACGTCGAGAAGGAATACCTCGTGCGCGTGCAGTACGGCGATGTGGCGCTGAACGTGCAGGACGCCTTTCCCGCCGACCAGCTGGCCCGCCTGTGCCATGGCCTGGCCCTGGATGGCCAGCCGCTCAGGCCCGCCCGCGTGGACTGGCAGAACCCCGAGCAGCTGCGCTTCGTGCTCAAGGAAGGCAAGAAGCGCCAGATCCGCCGCATGTGCGAACTGGTGGGCCTGAAGGTGGTGGGCTTGAAGCGCATCCGCATCGGCCGCATCACCCTGGGCAACCTGCCCGTCGGGCAGTGGCGCTACCTGGGGGCGCACGAGAAGTTCTGACGCCGGGTGCGCGTGGGGCATGGCGCCGCCGCGGGCACCCTTGGCAGGATTCTTGGGTGCTTTTGCCTTCATGCCCTAGTGAATCATGCCTTGATTGCTATTAAATTAATAGCAAATTCCTTGGGCAGGTTCCATCGGGGCACGGGCGCTCAGGGCAGGGCGCCCCCGGCGGTGCCGATCACGCCGACGCCCGCCTGACGCCGCACCGAGCGGGCCGTCTCGGCGGCGGATTCCGGCGCGATCAGCCAGGCCCGCCACGCACCGAAAGCCTGGATCGCCGGC
>NZ_BAAJYS010000742.1:0-1065 GCF_057543315.1 Acidovorax sp. KPB24-07 | reverse complement strand
CCGGGGCGATGCGCCGCGCGACCACCGGCCGCCGGGCTCCTCGCCCGTGGCGCGCCTGCCGACCTCGCCCGCCGATCTGATGATGCGCGTGGTCAACCTGATCGTGGACGGCTACCTGGATTTGCGCCGGGAACTGAGCCGGCAGCTCGACCACTGGCAGGCCGAGCTGCTCAAGCCCCGCGCGCGCTTTGCCAACTGGAGCGCACTGCTGGAGGCCCGGCTGGCGCTGCACCAGCTCGACGAGATCTGCGAAGACCAGAACACCGCCGTGCAGGACTGGATCGATGCGGTGGAGACCTGGCCCGAGCCCGAAACCCCGGCGCTGCAGCGCGAGCTGGACCTGCTCAAGGTGCGCAGCCGCGACGTGCTGGAGCACATCGAGCGCGTGGTGCACCACGTGCGCCGGCTGGAGCAGAGCACCGAGACGGCGGTGCAGATGCATTTCAGCGTGCAGAGCAACCGCACCAACGACATCATGCGCACGCTCACGGCGCTCACCGCCGTGTTCCTGCCGCTGAACCTCATCGCGGGCATCTTCGGCATGAACTTCGAGTTCATTCCGCTGGTGCACAAGCAGGACGGCTTCTGGTGGGCGATGGGCTCGATGACGGTGATCGCGGTGGCGCTGATCGCGCTGTTCTGGCGCAAGCGTTACCTCGCCCGCACGGGCCACCACTGAGCGGGCACGGGGCGCCGCGCCCTGCACGCCGATAGAATCGGCGCCCCTTCGCACATCGCTCCCGCCCACGCCCTTGCGGCCCGCCCGCAGCGGCGCCCCCGTTCCCATGGCCCACATCCTCGTCGATCAGCTCGTCAAGACCTACCGCATCGCCGAGCGCGCGCCGGGCCTGGGCGGCGCGCTGCGCGGGCTGCTGCACCGGCGCACGCGCACGGGTGGCGGCGCTGTCGGGGGTGTCGTTCACGCTGGAGCGCGGCGAGCTGCTGGGCTTCATCGGGCCGAACGGCGCGGGCAAATCGACCACCATCAAGATCCTGTCCGGCATCCTGCGGCCCGACGGCGGGCGCGTGGAGATCGACGGCCGCCACCCCAGCGACGACCGCGAG
>NZ_BAAJYS010000741.1:0-1067 GCF_057543315.1 Acidovorax sp. KPB24-07 | reverse complement strand
ACCCTCCAGCGCGGCCAGGTCGCCTCGCTGGCGCGCAGGGTGGCCTCGTGCGCCGCGCGGCCCTCCAGCAGGGCGATGACGGGGAAGATCTCGTCCAGGTCGCGCTCGGTCACCTCGGCCACGAAGCAGCCCCGGCGCGGCTCGTGGCGCAGCAGGCCCTCGGCCACCAGCACCTTGAGCGCCTCGCGCAGCGGCGTGCGCGAGATGGCCAGCCGGTCGCACAGCGCGATCTCGTCCACGAACCCGCCCGGGGGCAGCTGCCCGGCAAAGATCAGCTCGCGGATGCGCTCGGCCGCCTCGGAATGCAAGGACAGGGGGAGTGCGCGCGCGGTGGCGGGAAGGGAGGACATGAAAAAAAGCGGCGGCAGGGGGGCGGTGAGTGGCTCGATCGACCTCGCAAGCGGTGGCAACGAAACGCAACCTGCCGGCATCGCGCGGCAATGTGCGTAATTTCACATAATTATGGCGATGGAGCCGCCACTTTCCCATCAGGGATTCCCTGGGCCGCGAAAACCCCCATGCGGTGGCGCCTGCGCGGCCGACTGGCTCCGCAGACAGTGGCCGGATCTGTGCGATGGTTGTCATTGCAGCCACCGCCACGCCGCGCGACACTGCGGCGCATGACCCCACCCCGCCCCCGCCGCATCGCCTGCCTGCTGTACCCCGGCTTCATGAGCCTGGATGTGGTCGGCCCGCTGCAGGTCTTCGCCTCCGCCAATGTCGAGATGGAGCGACAGGGCCGCGCGCCGGCCTACGCCCTGCAACTGGTGGCCGAGGCCGCTGGCCCGGTGGCGTGCTCCGCCGGCTTCGCCGTGGTGGCCGACGC
This sequence comes from Acidovorax sp. KPB24-07, assembly GCF_057543315.1. NCBI lineage: Bacteria > Pseudomonadati > Pseudomonadota > Betaproteobacteria > Burkholderiales > Comamonadaceae > Acidovorax > Acidovorax sp. KPB24-07. Next base: position 241 of record NZ_BAAJYS010000741.1, on the reverse strand, counting down.
GGCGCGGCGCGACGTGGCGCTCCCTGGCCTGGATACCCTCCTCGTGCCCGGCGGCATGGGCGTGGACGCCCAGCTGGACGACACCGCCCTGCACGACTGGCTGCGGCAGGCCGAGCGCACCGCCCGGCGCGTGGGGTCGGTGTGCTCGGGCGCGCTGCTGCTGGCCCGCGCCGGCCTGCTGGACGGGCGGCCCGCCACCACCCACTGGGACAGCGTGGACGGCCTGCGCCAGGGCCATCCG
>NZ_BAAJYS010000740.1:0-1068 GCF_057543315.1 Acidovorax sp. KPB24-07 | reverse complement strand
TGCTGGCGCACCTCGCCCGTGCGCACGAAGCCCAGGCGCTCGTACAGGCCGCGCCCCTCGGCGGTGGCGTGCAGCAGCACCGTGTGGCCGTCCAGCCCGTCGAGCAGCGTGGTCATCAGGCGGTGGCCGATGCGCCGGCCCTGGCAGGCCGGGGTGACGAGCACCAGCCCGATGGTGGCGTGCCGATCGCCCCATTTCCAGCGCTGGGCGGTGGCGATGGTCTGCCCGTCGCGCTCGGCCACGAGGCCCTCGGAATGCGCGAACACCTGCTCCCAGTCGGCCAGCCGGTGCGGCCAGCGCAGTTCGGCCGACAGCGCCTGCGCCTGCGGCAGGTCGTCGGGCGTCATGGGGCGCAGCAGCACGCCGTCCTCGGCGGTGGCAGGGGTGGCGGGCAGGGCGGTGGAGAGCATGGGCGGCGTCCTCGTTGCGAAGGGATTGGGCGTCTATCTTGGACGACATCGGCAGGCCGCACCACCCCGAATTCGGGTTTGCCCGCAACTTGCAAGCTTCGTCTGCCGGGCGCGTGCGTTTTGCAATTCGCTGCGGTGACGCGGGGCGTTACGGGCACAAATGCTGGACCTTCCTGCCTAGCATCGAAGCACCTTTTTCCAACTGCGCGCAGCCCCTTGCGCGCCCCTGTTCCATGCTGCTTTTCGATCCCCGGTCCATCGCCGTTCCCGCCGGCCACTTCATCGGCGGGCGCCTCGTGCCCGATGCCGGCCGCATCGCCGTGCTGCGCCCCTCCGACGGCCAATGGCATGCCGACCTGCCGCTGGCCGATGCCGCCACCGTGGACGCCGCGGTGCAGGATGCGTGGCAGGCTTGGTGCACCACCGACTGGGCGCGCCGCGCCCCGCGGGAGCGCGCCCGCGTGCTGCGCCGCTGGGCCGACATGATCGAGGCTGACGGCCCGCAGCTGGCGCCGCTGGAGGCCGTGTGCTCCACGCGCCCGGTGCGCGATGCCGCTGCGTGGGACGTGCCCTTCACCGCCGAAGGGTTGCGCTTTTTCGCCGAGTACGCCGACAAGCTCGGCGGCGAGGTGGCCGCCACGCGGCACGACCACCTGGG
>NZ_BAAJYS010000739.1:0-1069 GCF_057543315.1 Acidovorax sp. KPB24-07 | reverse complement strand
CCGGCACCACGGCCACCACCTCGCCGGCGCGGCCCGGGTCGGGCAGCAGCGCGGCGGGCGCGTTCGCGTGTCGTGTGGCGGTATGGCCGTCGGTGGTCAGCGTGTAGCCGTACTCGGTGGCCGGCCCCGGGTGGCCCGGGGGCAAGGAAAGGATGAGGGTGCTCATGGATGGGTTTCGCGGGCCATTTTAGGGGCGTGGCATGACGGATCGCGCGGCCGGGGTCAGCGGGTGGCCGTGGCGGCGTCGTTGCGCGCGAAGACCCCGCGTTCGCGCCACAGCGTGCGGGCTTCGCGGCCGGCCTTGTAGACCAGGGAGCGTTCCTGCACCACGGTGCTTCCCAGCCGCAGCCGGCCAAGCACTTCGTAGTACGACGAGGAGACGGTGTGCGTGGTGGTGTCCATCTGCGCCGAGCCGCTCAGCAGCTTGCGCGCGTCTTCCTCGTTGCGAAAGTGCCGGGCCTCGCGCGCCTGCACCAGTTGCTGCGCGCCGGCCATGTCCAGCCCCTCGATGCTGGCCTGCAGCACCTGGGCGCTGGCCGTGTTCAGGTTCACCCGCGTGCTGCGCGGCAGCACGGTGGCGTAGGGCTCCAGCGCCGCGATGGTAGCGGCGTCCACGCCCAGCCAGGACAGCTGCGACAAAGTGCGAGGCATCAGGGGCGCGTTGCCCGCATCGCCGCCCGTGGCCTTGGCCTGGCGCAACCCGTCGGCCAGCAGGTTCAGCTGCTGGCGCGGCAGGCCGAGCTGCTCGAAAAGGCGGGTGAACTGGCGTAGGGGGATTTCCTGCACGGCATTGCCGTCCACCAGGTTGAAGAGGTTCAGGCGCGACTGCAGGTCGATGATCCGGCCGGACAGGAAGGCATCGGCCGTGTCGGTGCTCGCATCCTCGGGCTGGCTCACGTTGCGGTCCGCCGCGAGGAAGGTGGACAGGCGCGCTTCTTCCAGCGGCACCGCCCAGGGCTCGGCCAGGTGGTCGGTGCCGTCGCTGTCGCGCGCGGCGGCGTCCTCGCGCAGGATGAGCCGCGACCAGTCGAGCGCGCCGGCCAGGATCCAGGCCGACTGCGCGCGTGCG
>NZ_BAAJYS010000738.1:0-1074 GCF_057543315.1 Acidovorax sp. KPB24-07 | reverse complement strand
AGCAGGCCCACGAGCTTGGCGCCATGCACTTCGCCCACGCCACCGCCCATGAACTCGCCCTCCTGCGCGGCCACGAAGATGGGCCGCCCGCCCAGCGTGGCGCGGCCGACGGCCACGCCGTCGTCGAAGGCCGAGGGCACGCCCAGTTGCGCCAGGTGCGGGCTGGTCACGCGTTCGGCCGGCGGCAGCCACTCATGGAAGCTGCCGGCATCCAGCAAATGGGTCAGGCGCTCGCGCGCGCTGCATTCCGCGTAGCTCAAACTCATGATCGCGCTCCCGGCAGTTCGGCCACGGCCTGGTCGAGCCGCAGTCCCACCACGGCGGGCGTGGCGCCCATGTCGTTGATGGCGATGCGCACGCGGCCAAGGCGTGGCGCGCATGGAAGTCGTCCAGTACCGCCTGCCAGATCGGGCCGAAGCCGCGCGCGGAGGTTTCCACGCGCACCGAGCAACCGGTGCCGCTGTCGGGCTCCAGCAGCACCTCGAGGTTGCCGGAGCCGACCACGCCGACCAGCACGGGGGCGAAGGGGCCTGTGGGTCGGCCGCCGGGAAAGGAAAAGTCCAGGGTTTCGAGCCCTGCGGGAATGTCGCTCATGGGGTGCCTCCTACCAGTTCCGGAATCTCTTGGGCGGCTGGTACAGCCCGCCCGACGCGCGAACCAGGTCGCGCATGCTGCGCGCGGCCAGCAGGTTGCGCGTGGCATCGCGCGGGTCGATGCCCAGATCCTGCGGGCGGTGGATCACGCCGCGGTCGCGCAGGTTCTCCACCGCGCGCCGGTCGCGGGCCAGGCCCACCGCGGTGTAGCCTGCCACGCCGCGGATGGCCTGCTCGCGCTCTTCATCGCTGCGGCACAGCAGCAGGTTGGCGATGCCTTCCTCGGTGAGGATGTGGGTCACGTCGTCGCCGTAGATCATGATGGGCGGCAGCGCCATGCCGGCCTGCTCCTGCAGCGTCCAGGCGTCCAGCCGTTCCACGAACGCGGGCTGCATGTGCTCGCGGAAGGTCTCCACCATCTGCACCACGAGCTTTTGCCCGCGCGGCGTGCCGGCCGCGCCGGTGCGGCCCGCCCGCGCCT
>NZ_BAAJYS010000737.1:0-1074 GCF_057543315.1 Acidovorax sp. KPB24-07 | reverse complement strand
GTACTCGGCGAACACGCCCGCGCGGCCGGCGGCCTGCGCCTGGCGGTGGCTCTCGCACTGGCGCCACTGCGCCACGGCGGCCTCGTCGCGCCAGAACGACAGCGACAGCAGCTTGCCCGGCTGGCTGAGGCTCTCGAACCGCTCGATGGAGACGAAGCCGTCCATGCGCTCCAGCTCGCAGCGCAGCGCGGCGGCGGTGTCGAGGTAGGGCTGGCGGCCTGCGGCACTGGGCACGACCTCGAAGATGACGGCGATCATGCGCCGGCCCCGGCGGCGGGCGGCTCCCCTGGGGATGCCAGCAGCGACAGCGGCGGGTGCGGCGGCAGGGCGGGGCGCTGGAACGTGCCCTCCACCACCTCGGCGAAGGTGCGCTGCTCGCGCAGGATGAAGCGCTGGCGCTGCGCCCGCTCGAAGTTGGCGCGGCCTTGCGGGTCGGTCCGCAGACGCGCGCGGTAGGCCTCGTAGGCCGCGAGGCTGTCGAACGCGATCAGGCCCCAGGCCTCGTCGTTGGTGCCCTCGCTGGGCACGAAGTAGCCCAGCAGGTGGCCGCCGCAGCGCGGAATGATGTGGCCCCAGTGTGCGGCGTACTCGCGAAACGCGGCGATCTGGAAGGGGTCGAGCTGGTAGCGGATGAAGCAGGTGAGGGCCATGGAGGGTTCCTTGGATAGATGGTCGGGGGCGAAGGCACGGGGCCGGCGGGGCGCCGCATCCGCACGGCATGGTGGCCATTGGGCCGCGTTCCGCGGGGTCGATGCTTCGCCGTGGAACGAAGCATCCCGGCCGGCGCCTGCGGCACACTGGCCGGCATGAACACCAACCAGATCGCGCACATCGCCGCGCTCGTGGGCGAGCCGGCGCGCACCGGCATGCTGCTGGCGCTGATGGACGGGCGGGCGCTCACGGCGCGCGAGCTGGCCGATGCCGCGCACATCACCCCGGCCACCGCCAGCCGGCACCTCGCGCTGCTGGTGCAGGCACGCCTGCTGTCCGTGCAGAGCCAGGGCCGCCACCGCTACCACCGCCTGGCCTCGGCCGAGGTGGCGCGGCTGCTGGAGGGGCTGATGCAACTGGCCG
>NZ_BAAJYS010000736.1:0-1080 GCF_057543315.1 Acidovorax sp. KPB24-07 | reverse complement strand
GGCACCCGCGGCCACGCCCTGGCCCAGGAAGCCGAAGGCCATGGCCGGCCGCTCGCCGCTGATCAGCTCGGCCACCGCCTTGCCGGAACCCGCGCCGTGTGTCCAGCCCAGCGTGCCGTGGCCCGCGTTGACCCACAGCTTGCCCACGCGCGTGCGGCCGATGAACGGAATGTTGGTGGGCGTGGCCGGGCGCAGGCCGGTCCAGTACTGCGGGTTGCCGCCTTCCTCGGGCGTGCGGGTGTCGCACACGCCGGGCAGGATGGCCTCGATGCGGCGCGACAGCATGTGGCAGCGCGCCCGCGCCAGGGGGCTGTCCAGCGACAGGTCGTAGCCGCCCAGCTCGATGGTGCCGGCCACGCGCAGCACGTTGCCCAGGCGGCTCATGGCGATCTTCTTGCCGTCGTCGATGGTCGAGACCAGCGGCGCGCCCTCGGGCTTGAGCAGCGGGAAGGTCGCGCTGTAGCCCTTGCCGGGGTAGATCGGCAGGTCCACGCCCACGGTGCGCAGCAGCGGGGCGCTGTAGGTGCCGCAGGCGACGACGATCGCATCGGCGGTGAGGTTCTGGTCTCCAGCGCTGGTGCTGCGTGCGCGGACAGCTACGGATTCGATAGCGTCGCCGGCCTGGTTCAGGCGCACCACGTCGTGGCCGTAGAGGAACTGCACGCCGCGCTCGGCGCAGCGGCGCGCGAGCTCCTGCGTGAACAGGCGGGCGTCGCCGCTTTCGTCGGTGCTGGTATAGGTGCCGCCCGTGATGTGATCGCCGTAGGCGCGGAAGGCCGGCTCGATCTGCAGCAACTCGTCGCGGCTGACCAGGCGGCGCTGCACGCCGTGCCGGCGCATCACCTCGACCGCGTGGCCGGCGGCGTCGAACGATTTCTGGTCGGTGTAGAAGTGGGCGATGCCGCGCTCCAGCCGGTGGTATTCGATGCCGGTGGCGCGCACCACGTCCTTCAGGGCAGCATGGCTGTAGGCGCCCAGGGCCACGATCTGCTGCACGTTGCGCTCGAACGCCGCATCGTTGCACTGTGCGAGGAATTTCAGGCCCCAGCGCCACTGGTCCCAGTCGAGCTGCGGGCGAAA
>NZ_BAAJYS010000735.1:0-1081 GCF_057543315.1 Acidovorax sp. KPB24-07 | reverse complement strand
GGGGGGCCGGGCGGGCCCGGTTTCGGCGGTGGCGGGCGGGCCATGGTCACGGTGGGCGAGGCCACGGCACGGCAGGCGTCGTTGCCGGTGGTCATCGACGCGCTAGGGACGGTCACGCCGGTCACCACGGTCACCCTGCGCCCGCAGGTGTCGGGCGTGCTCACCCAGGTGCTGTTCACCGAAGGGCAGATGGTCAAGAAGGGCCAGGTGCTGGCGCAGATCGACCCGCGCCCCTACGAGCAGGCCCTGATGCAGGCGCAGGGCACGCGCCAGCGCGATGAGGCGCAGCTCGACAATGCCCGCATCACCCTGGAGCGCTACCGCACGCTGCTGTCGCAGGACTCGATCGCGCGCCAGGATGTGGACACGCAGGCCGCGCTGGTCAAGCAGCTGCAGGGCACGGTGATGACCGACCTCGCCCAGGAGAAGACCGCGCGCCTGAACCTCGACTACACCCGCGTCACCTCGCCCGCCACGGGCCGCATCGGCCTGCGCACGGTGGACGCCGGCAACTACGTGAGTGCCGGCGAGGCCACGGGCATCGCCACCATCACGCAGATGACGCCGATCGATGTGCAGTTCTCGGTGCCCCAGGACCGCGTGACCGACGTGCAGGCGTCGCAGCAGGGCGCGCAGCCGCTGGCCGTGACGGCGTTCGACCGCACCCGCACCACCGAAGTGGGCAAGGGGCAGTTTTCCACGCTGGACAATCTGGTGGACACCACCACGGGCACGGTCAAGGCCAAGGCCCGGTTCGAGAACGCCAACGGTGCGCTGTTTCCCAACCAGTTCGTGAACGTGCAGCTCCTGCTGCGCGAGGTGCCGGCCGTGGTGGTGCCGGTGACGGCGGTGCGCACGGGCGCCAATGGCGACTTCGTCTATGTCATCAACGAAGACCGCACGGTGTCGCTGCGCAAGGTCAAGCGTGGCCAGGCGACGGTGGGGCTGATGGCCGTCACCGAGGGCCTGAAGGCCGGCGAGCGCGTGGTGACCGAAGGCGGCGACCGTTTGAAGGACGGTGCCACCGTGCAGCTGCAAGGCGCGCGCGGCCCGGCCTCCGCAGCCAGCGGCGCCGCCGGTG
>NZ_BAAJYS010000734.1:0-1081 GCF_057543315.1 Acidovorax sp. KPB24-07 | reverse complement strand
GCGAGCGCGGCTTCACGCTGGTCGAGGTGATGGTGGCGCTGGCCATCGTGGCGATCGCGCTCATGGCGGGGCTGCAGGCCACGTCGGCCCTCACGCGCAATGCCGCGCGGCAGACCGACGTGCTGCTGGCCCACCTGTGCGCCGAGAACGAACTCGTGAAGGTGCGCCTGTCGCGCCAGATGCCGGCCATCGGCGACAGCACGCTGGCCTGCGAGCAGGCCGGGCGCCGCTACGACGTCACGCTGGTCGTGCGGCCCACGCCCAACCCGCAGTTCCGCCGGGTCGATGCCCAGGTGTCCGACGGGCAGAACTCCGTGCTGCGCCTGTCCACCATCGTGGGGAGGTACTGACATGCGCCGCCCGAACCGGCTTTCGCGCGGCTTCACGCTGATCGAGCTGCTCGTGGCCATCGCCATCATGGCGATCCTGGCGATCATGAGCTGGCGCGGGCTCGACGGCATGGTGCGCGCGCAGGAGCAGACGCGGGAGCGGGCCGACGGCCTGCTCGTCATCCAGGCGGCGCTCGCCCAGTGGGGCACCGACCTGGATGCGCTGCAGGCCATCGACCAGACCGAGCCGCTCGACTGGGACGGCCAGGTGCTGCGCATGACGCGCCGCAGCAGCGCCGAGCCCGACGAAGGCCCGGTGGTCGTGGCCTGGACCCGGCGCAACGTGAACGGCATCGACCAGTGGCTGCGCTGGCAGTCGCCGCCGGTGCGCACGCGGGCGCAATGGCGCGAGGCCTGGCAGCGCGCGGCGCAATGGGCCCGCACGCCGGGCGAGGCCGAGCGGCGCACCGAGACCGTGCTCATGCCGCTGGTGAACTGGCAGATCTATTACTACCGCGACGGGGCCTGGTACAACGCCCTGTCCAGCAGCGAGACGACCGCCAACCTGCCGCAATCGCAGGGCCCGACGGCGGCCACCAACATCCCCGAAGGCGTGCGCCTGCAGTTAACGCTGCCACCCGGCCGCGCGCTGGCGGGCACGCTCACCCGCGACTGGGTCAACCCGGTGAACGGCGGAGGCAAGACATGACCCGTGCCCGCCGCACACTGCCCCGCCGCCCCGCCGCACGCGG
>NZ_BAAJYS010000733.1:0-1084 GCF_057543315.1 Acidovorax sp. KPB24-07 | reverse complement strand
CGTTGACAGGCCGGTTGACCACCCACTGCAGCTCCTGCGTCATGAAGGCCGACAGGCCCTCGGGCAGTTCGGGCCGGTCGCGGGCCGCGTCCAGGGTGAGCAGCCAGGGGCGCCGCAGCGGCTCCAGCGTGACGGCGTAGCGCAGGGGCTCGCCCTCGGTCTGCAGCCGCGCGGGCGCGGGCGGGCGAAAGGCCGAGGCCGGTGCGCCCGACTGCCCGAGGGCGAACCACTGCCGGCCGTTGAAGGCGGTGAGCACCGGGCCGCGAAAGTACAGGTCGCTCTGCGGCGGCGCCGCGCCGCCCGGCGTGTCGAACTGCACGCGCATCGCCACGCTGTCGTCCAGCGCCAGCGAGGCGACGTTGCCGATCTCCATCTCGCCCGACAGCCCGCTGCGCCCCGAGGGGTTGTCGTTGGGCATGCCCCACAGGGGCGCCATCCGCGGGAACAGCAGGAACAGCGCCAGCATGATGGGCGCGCCCAGCAGCGCCATCTTGCCGGCCGTGCGCATGGATTGCGCCAGCGGCGGGCGGCCGACGGGCATGTGGGCGTTGACCAGGGCGGTGAGCAGCCCCAGCAGCGCGACCAGCATGGCGGTCGCCGTGAGCAGCGACTGCGAGAAGAAGAAGTTGCTGAGCATCGTGAAGAAGCCCAGGAAGAAGGTGACCATGGCGTCGCGCCGCGCGCGCAGCTCCAGCGTCTTGAGCGCCAGCAGCATCACGATGAGCGTGACGCCCGCATCGCGCCCCACGATCGTGCGGTGCGACGCCAGCGTGAGCGCCACCGACACCACCAGCAGCCCGCCGGTGGCCCAGCGGCCCGGCAGGGGCCGGCCTTCCAGCGCCAGCCAGCCGCGCCAGGCCAGCACCAGGGCGGCGAGCGCCGTGGTCCACACGGGCAGATTGGCGGCCTGCGGCGCGATCACCCCAGGCGATGACGACGATGAGGAACAGGGTGTCGCGGGTGTCGCGCGGCAGGGTGGCGAGCGTCTGGCGCAGGCTCATGGGCGGACGCTCCGCGCCACCGGCAGGCGGCGGCCGGCTCCGACAATGCATTGCTACTATTTTTGTAGCATAACGCCCTAGTG
>NZ_BAAJYS010000732.1:0-1086 GCF_057543315.1 Acidovorax sp. KPB24-07 | reverse complement strand
GCGCCAGTACAGCAGCTACGTGAACGAAGAGCACGGGGCGGCCTGCGGGCTGCTGGGCTACGGCTGGAAGCTGCCCATGGAGATCGCCGTGCGGCTGGAGGCAGGGCGCACCGTGCTGCTGGACACCGGGGGGAGGGCCATCACCTTCGGCGAGCCGCTGGCGCCCGGTGAAGCGCTGTACAGCGCCAGCGAAGACCTGTGGCTGATGCGCGGTGGTGGCAGCGGTGGTGGTGGCGGCGGTGCGGGTGGTCGTCCAGTCAGCCCCGAGGCGCTTCCATCGCGCATCCCTAGCGAGCTGCAGCCCTGGGCCTGGCAGCCGCGCTGGGCCCACGTGCCCCAAGAGGCCCGGGCCGACGCGCGGTGCGTGATCGCCGCCTCGGGCAACGGAACCACCGCGTGGCTGCTGTGGCCGGGGGAGGACGGGCACCACCGCGTGGGCCGGGGTGCTGGACCGCTTCGGGCGCAGCCAGCACTACGGATACGACGAGCACGGGCGGCTGGCCGGCATCACCGACGGCAGCGGGCGGCGCTATGCGCTGCACTACAACCGGGAGCGGGACCGGGACCGGGACGGGGCCGCCGCCGCGGCCCCAACCACTGCCACTACCACCGCCGCCGCCACCGCCCACCTGCTGCTCGGCCCGGACAGCGGCGAGCGCCTGACCGGGGTGGACTGCGTGCACAACCCGCTGGATGCGGCCTGCACCGGCCCGGGCTACCGGGTGCCGCTGGTGCGCTACCGCTACGACAGCGCGGGCGACCTGGTGGAGGTACTGGGGCGGGACGGCCAGCGCACGCGCGAGTTCGGCTACGACCGGGTGCACCGCATGGTGCGCCACCGGGTGCGCAGTGGACCGCTGCACACCTACGTCTATGAAGACCAGGGCGTGGCCATGCCCCGGCCCGGCGCCCGCGTGGTGGAGCAGCACAACGAGCAGGGACTGTCGTACCTCTTCGAATACCGCGATCCCCCCGCCATCCCTCCCGCCACCCCGGCTGCGATCGGCGAGTCCGGGACGGACCCCGACACCCCAGTCCCCGACACCCCGCAGCCCATGCCGCAGCCCATGCTGCAGCCCGTGCCGG
>NZ_BAAJYS010000731.1:0-1088 GCF_057543315.1 Acidovorax sp. KPB24-07 | reverse complement strand
AGCAGCGGCGCGGCGTGGCCCCCGCCACGCGGCCGTCAGGCGCGCGCGCAGGGAAGCAAGCACAGGGGGCATCGGAGGCTCAATGGTCGAAAAGGGCTCACGCCCTAGGTTGATCTGCCTTGGCAGCTATCAAATACATAGCAAGCGAACAAACGCACGGTAGCGACCGCGCATGCTCATGCGCTCTCGCGGCCCAGCAGGGCCAGCATGCCGGCCTCGTCGAGCACGGGCACGCCCAGCTCCTGCGCCTTCACCAGCTTGCTGCCGGCCTCCTCGCCGGCGACGACGTAGCTGGTCTTCTTGCTGACCGAGCCCGCCACCTTGGCGCCGGCCGCCTCCAGCAGGTCCTTGGCCTCGTCGCGGCTGAGGGTGGGCAAGGTGCCGGTGAGCACGATGGTCTGGCCGGCCAGGGGCAGCACGGCCCGCTCGGCCGGCGCGCCCTCGGGCCAGGTGACGCCGCAGGCACGCAGTTGCTCGACGACCTCGCGGTTGTGCGGCTGGTCGAAGAAGGTGCGAAGGGACTCGGCCACGATGGGGCCGACATCGTTCACCTCCAGCAACTGCTCCACGCTAGCGTCCATGATCGCGTCCAGGCCGCCGAAGTGGCGCGCCAGGTCCTTGGCGGTGGCCTCGCCGATGTGGCGGATGCCAAGGCCGAACAGAAAGCGCGGCAAGGTGGTCTGCTTGGATTTCTCCAGCGCGGCGAGCACGTTCTGGGCCGACTTTTCCGCCATGCGCTCCAGGCTGCTGAGGGCGGTGAGGCCCAGGCGGTACAGGTCGGGCAAGGTGCGGATGACCTGGCCCTCGACCAGCTGGTCCACCAGCTTGTCGCCCAGGCCTTCGATGTCCATGGCGCGCCGCGCGGCGAAGTGCAGGATGGCCTCCTTGCGCTGCGCGGCGCAGAACAGCCCGCCCGAGCAGCGGTGGTTGACCTCGCCCTTTTCGCGCACCACGGCGCTGCCGCAGATGGGGCACTGCCGGGGCATGCGGAAATTGGGCACGTAGGGCTGGCGCGGCGGTGCGGGCAGGCTGACAGGCGCGTCGCTGCCGGCGGCATCGGCCAGATCGACCAGGTCCACCAGCGCATC
>NZ_BAAJYS010000730.1:0-1091 GCF_057543315.1 Acidovorax sp. KPB24-07 | reverse complement strand
CCGCCGCGAAGGCCGAGCCTTTGAAGATCGCGTTCGCCTACGTGGGCCCGGTGGGCGACGGCGGCTGGTCCTTCGCGCACGACAACGGCCGAAAGGCGATCGAGAAGGAGTTCGGCGACAAGGTGCAGACCAGCTTCGTGGAGAGCGTGCCCGAGTCGGCCGACGCCGAGCGCGTGCTGCGCGACATGGCCTCGCAGGGCAACAAGCTGATCTTCGGCACCACGTTCGGGTACATGGAGTCGATCCAGAAGATCGCCCCCGACTTCAAGGACGTGAAGTTCGAGCACGCCACCGGCTACAAGACGGCCGAGAACGTGCGCACCTATGACAGCCGCACCTACGAGGGCGCCTACATGGCCGGCGTGATCGCCGGCGCCATGACGCAGACCAACACGCTGGGCGTCGTGGGCTCGGTGCCGATCCCCGAGGTGATCCGCAACATCAACAGCTTCACGCTGGGCGCGCAGTCGGTCAATCCCAAGATCAAGACCAAGGTGGTGTGGGTGAACGAATGGTTCAGCCCCCCGAAGGAAACCGAGGCCGCCACGTCGCTCATCAACGGTGGCGCCGACGTGCTGTTCCAGAACACCGACTCGCCCGCCGTGCTCAAGACCGCGCAGGAAAAAGGCAAGCGCGCCTTTGGCTGGGATTCCGACATGACCGCCTACGGTCCGAAGGCCCACCTGGCATCGGCCGTGATCAACTGGGGCCCTTACTACATCAAGGCCACCAAGGATGCGCTGGGCGGCACCTGGACGACCGGCCAGAGCTGGTGGGGCGTGAAGGAAGGCGCGATCGATCTCGTCTCCATCGCCGAGGACGTGCCCGCCGACACCAAGGCCAAGGTCGAGCAGGTGAAGGCCGGCCTCAAGGATGGCAGCTTCTCGATCTGGAAGGGCCCGATCGCCGACAACACCGGCAAGGAAGTGCTGGCGAAGGACGCGGTGGCCGACGACAAGTTCCTGGGCGGTGTGAACTTCTACGTGAAGGGCGTCGAAGGCACCGTGCCCGGCGGCGACAAGAAGTAAGCGATCCCGCAGCGAATCCAGGCCGGCGCGCGTGCCGGCCTGGCGCGGCCTGCCTGGCCCGGG
>NZ_BAAJYS010000729.1:0-1094 GCF_057543315.1 Acidovorax sp. KPB24-07 | reverse complement strand
CCAGCACAATCGGTACTAGGGCATGCCGCTATTAAAAAAAATAGCAAACGATGCGCTGGACTGAAACGATGGACCTCGAAGCCCGCCTGCACGGCGCCGCCCCCAGCGAGCACCCCGAGGCCCTGCGCCTGTGGCTGCGCCTGCTCACCTGCACACAACTGGTGGAAAAGCAGGTGCGCACCCGGCTGCGCGACCAGTTCGGCACCACGCTGCCGCGCTTTGACCTGATGGCGCAACTCGAACGCGCGCCCGAGGGCCTGAAGATGAAGGACCTCTCGCGCCGCATGATGGTCACCAGCGGCAACGTCACCGGCATCACCGACCAGCTCGTCGCCGAAGGGCTGGTGGAACGCGTGGACGTGGCGGGCGACCGCCGCGTGTTCCTCGTGCGGCTCACGCCGCGCGGGCGCGAACAGTTCGACGCGATGGCCCACGCGCACGCGCAGTGGATCGTCGAGGCCTTCGGCCCGCTCGGCGAGCGCGACATCGCCAGCCTGCACCGGCTGCTCGGCAAGGTGAAGGCCCACGCCCAGGCAGCCACCCCCACCCTCCAGGAAACCAACGCATGAAGCACTACATCTCCGCGGGCAACCCCATGCGCCCGCAGTTCGAGCCCCGGGCCCCCTACGCGGCACGGCACTTCGCCTGGCAGTTCGACCGCGGCGTGGGCACCATCACGCTGGACCGGCCCGAGCGCAAGAACCCGCTGACCTTCCAGAGCTATGCCGAACTGCGCGACTTCTTCGGCGCGCTGCGCACGGCGACCGACGTGAAGGCCGTGGTGGTGACCGGCGCGGGCGGCAATTTCTGCTCGGGCGGCGACGTGCACGAAATCATCGGCCCGCTCACCGGCATGACCATGCCCGAACTGCTGGAGTTCACGCGCATGACGGGCGATCTGGTGAAGGCCATCCGCGCCTGCCCGCAGCCGGTGCTGGGCGCCATCGACGGCATCTGCGCCGGCGCCGGCGCCATGGTGGCGCTGGCCTGCGACCTGCGCTACGGCACGCCCGCCGCACGCACCGCGTTCCTGTTCACCCGCGTGGGCCTGGCCGGCGCCGACATGGGCGCCTGCGCGCTGCTGCCGCGCATGA
>NZ_BAAJYS010000728.1:0-1095 GCF_057543315.1 Acidovorax sp. KPB24-07 | reverse complement strand
TGCCCCACCATGCGGCAGACCGCCTCGAAGCTGCCAAGGCGGATGCGGTAGCGCGGGCGGGTGCCCAGCCGGCGGGCATGGCCTGCGAGGTGGTCGTCCAGCGCGCTGCCGGCCGACAGGCCCACCAGTTCCCAGTCCAGCACCTCGGCGAATGCGATGCGGCGGCGCACCGCCAGCGCATGGCCGCGCGGCACCACCAGCACCAGCGGGTCCGCCCCCAGCACGAAGGCCTGCAAGCCCGCGGCATCGACCGAATCGGCCAGCACGCCGATCTCGCACACGCCGTGGCGCAAGGCGTCCACGATCTCGTGGCTGGGGCGCTCCAGCAGGTCCACCGACATGCCGGGATGGTCATGCAGGAAACCCGCCAGCCGGTCGGGCAGCCAGTCGCTCAGCGCGGCGCTGTTGCACATCAGGCGCACGTGGCCGCGCAGGCCCGAGGCATGGTCGCCCAAGTCCCCCTGCATGCGCTCGATCTGCTGCAGCACGATCAACGCGTGCTGCAGCAAGGTCCGCCCGGCGGGGGTGGGCGACACGCCGCGCCGCGTTCGCAGCAGCAGCGGCACGCCCAGCGCGGATTCCATGCCGCGGATGCGCTCGCTGGCCGATGCCAGCGTGATGCAGCTGGCTGATGCGCCGGCGGTGATGGTGCCCGCCTCCAGCACGTTGGCGAACAGTCGCAGATCGGTCAGGTCAAAAGCCATGGGCGCCAAGGTAGCACGCCCTGCCTATGGCCTCGCCTGAGGCAGGCTGCGCCGAATCCCGATTGCCGGGTTAACGGGCGCCTCCAAAAATCCACGGCATGACCGCATCGCTCACCCCCACCGCCTTCCTCGCGGCCACGGCCGTCTTCCTGCTCGCCGGGTGCGTCAAGGGCGTGGTGGGCCTGGGACTGCCCACCGTCGCGATGGCGCTCCTGGCCCTGGTCATGCCCCCCGCCCAGGCGGCGGCCTTGCTGGTGGTGCCTTCGCTCGTGACCAATCTGCTGCAGCTGCGGCCCCTGTCGGGTCTGGGGCCATGGTGCGCCGGCTGGGCGGCATGCAGCTGGGCGTGTGCGCGGGCACGCTCGCGGGGGCGGCGTGGATCGGCGCGCCC
>NZ_BAAJYS010000727.1:0-1097 GCF_057543315.1 Acidovorax sp. KPB24-07 | reverse complement strand
GGGTGGCCCTGGTTGGCCAGCACGACCTGCTGCGGGCCGATGAGCGGCTCCGGCCCGAGCTGCAGCAGGCCCGGCCCCAGCACCTGCGTGCCGGGGTCCAGCCAGGCGCCGGCCGACGGATTGCCCGGCAGCCCTTCGAAGCGAAAGCCGCCCGCGAACGCGCGCCAGCGCACGGTGGCGCCGGATGCCCGCGATTGCGCGCGTGCCGCCTCCAGCAGCGCCGAGAGCCGTTCGCCCTCGCGGTCCAGCAGCGTCTGGCCGTTGTCGCGCAGCGCAAAGCCCACGCCGGCCGTGGCCAGCGCGATGATCGAAACCACCACCAGCAGCTCGAACAGGGTGAAGCCCCGGGCGCGGCGGAAAGGATTCGGGGTCACAGGACGTCGATCGCCACAGGGGCGGGGGCCGGCGCGTTCATGCGGGCGGCGGCCGCAAGCCGGGGCCCCGTGGCGCAGCCGTCACTGCCAGCTGCCGATGTCCGCATCCTTGCCCTCGCCGCCGGACTGGCCATCGGCCCCGAACGACATCACATCGACCTCGCCCTTGATGCCGGGGCTGAGGTACTGGTAGGGGCGGCCCCAGGGGTCGTTGGGCAGCTTCTCGAGGTAGGGGCGCCAGTTGCCGGGCGCGGGGCCCGAGGTGGGCTTGGCGATGAGCGCCTGCAGGCCCTGTTCGGCCGTGGGATAGCGCTGGTTGTCCAGCCGGTACAGCTTGAGGGCCTGCACGATGTTGGTGATGTCGGTGCGTGCCGCCGTGCTGCGGGCGTCGTCGGCGCGGTCGAGCACGTTGGGCACGATCAGCGCGGCGAGCACGCCGATGATCACCAGCACCACCATCAGTTCGATCAGGGTGAAACCGGCCGCCAGGCGGCGGCGTGCGGTGCGGGCAAGGGAGAAAGCGTGTGAATTCACTGAGGGGCGACTCGGATAGGGCAGATGCGGTCAATCATAATCGTGCGATGGTGACAAACACATACGGCAGGTGGGGCGTGCGCCTGGGCACGATGGCCCTGTGGGCATTGGCGGGCGCCAGCGTGGTCTATTGGGGCCTGCGCCTCTCGGCCCGGCCGGCGGGCCCGGGCGTGGCGGCGGCAGCGCCCG
>NZ_BAAJYS010000726.1:0-1098 GCF_057543315.1 Acidovorax sp. KPB24-07 | reverse complement strand
GGTACCGCGCGGCCCGTAGCCCCGACGGACTCCGGCGTGGGCAGGGGCATGGGCTGCGGGGTCGTGGGGGACCACCGGGGGCCCGCAGGCGTGGCCCGGCGTCCCGCTGCGCTCGTGGGCGGGGTAGCCCCCTCGGGTGGCAGCGGAAGGGGATTGCTCTCGGACGGCTCGCTGTCCACGCCATCGTCTTCGGGCACCCAGTCGCGCAAGGAGGGGCTGGCGATGACCGGCGGCCTGGGGAGCGGGTGAAGGGGGTGCTGGTCGTTGAACGGCTCCTTGAACAACTGGCCCAGCGTCGGGCGCCGTTGCCGCGTTGGTGGGGGTTCGACGTCCGGGGCTTGGGGCGTCTGCAGGTCCGGCTCCTCGGGCTCCTGCGTCTTGTTCACGCCGTCGTTGGCCCGGGTGAAGAGGCCTTGCGCTTGCTGTTGTGCCTGGGCCGCGAGCTTGGTGGCCTGGGCTTCGGCGCGTGCGCGCCAGACCGCCTGGGGATCGGCGGCGGCCGCCGGCTTCCGTTCGATTTCGACTTCCGTTTCAGGATCGGGCCTGGGCTCGGGGTTCTGCGCCACCGGGGCGAATTTCGGCGCCCATCGGGCCGAGTGGTCATCCGGGGCCGCGGCGTGCTGCTGCGGGGTGCGGCCCACCTGCTGGGAGCCAGCTGGCAGGAATTCGTGCAGCCGGGTGGACTCCGATGCCGCCTTGCCCTGCAGCATGCCGAGTGCGGCGCTCTGCGATGCCTCGTCCTTGGCCTTCGTCTTGAATTGCAGGTTGTTGGCGGTCCAGGCGTCGTGGCTGTCCAGCAGGGTGCGCACCTTCGCCCGGTAGCCGTCGGCCTTGGCCTGCTGTCCCTGCGCAATCGCCTGCTGGCGCGCGGCCTCGGCCTGCTGGGTGGCCGCCAGGTCCCGCAATCGTGCCGCGGCCTCTTGCTGGGCCAGTGCCTCGGCGGGCTGGCCCGCGGCAGCGGCCCGCCGGATGGCGGCCTGGGCCTGCTGGCTTTCCATGGTGGCTCGCCGGGTCGGGTTCGGTCGCCTGCTGCGCTGCGGCGGCGGCTTTCTGGCCCGTCTCGGTGGCTTGCTGTGCCAGGCCCTGCAGCTTGTCGTA
>NZ_BAAJYS010000725.1:0-1099 GCF_057543315.1 Acidovorax sp. KPB24-07 | reverse complement strand
CGCGCGGCCTCGGCGGTCGGGGCCGTCACGTTCAGGTGGCCCATCTTGCGGCCGGGCTTGGCGTCGGCCTTGCCGTACAGGTGCAGGTGCGTGCCCGGCAGCGCCAGCACCGCGTCCCAGGCGGGCGTGCGGGCGTGCGGGCCGTGCGTGAACCACAGGTCGCCCAGCAGGTTGAGCATGACGGCGGGGCTGTGCTGGCGCGGCTGCGTGAGCGGCAGGCCGGCCATGGTGCGCACCTGCAATTCGAACTGCGAGACGTCGCATGCGTTCTGGCTGTAGTGGCCGCTGTTGTGCGGGCGCGGGGCGATCTCGTTGACCACCAGTTCGCCGCCGTCGAGCACGAAGAACTCCACGCACAGCACACCCACGTAATTCAGGCCGTTTGCTATCGATTTGGAAGCGTCGACGGCATGTTCCACTATGGCATGAGGCACATTTCCCTCGTAAACCTCGGTGACCGCCAGAATGCCGTCCCGGTGCAGGTTGCGCTGCACGGGCAGGTGCACGCAGGTGCCGTCGGCGCCGCGCGCCACGATCACCGAGCATTCGAGGGCCAGGGGCAGCATCTTTTCCAGCACGCAGGGCACGCCGCCCATGGCCTGCCACGCGGCGGCGAGTTCGGCCGGCGTCTTCACGCGGGACTGGCCCTTGCCGTCGTAGCCCATGCGCGCCGTCTTCAGGATGCCGGGCAGAAGATCGGGCGCCACGGCCGCCAGATCGGCGGCGGTCTCGATCACCGCGTAGGGCGCGCAGGGCACGCCGCAGCGCACGAAATGGGCTTTCTCCTGGGCGCGGTCCTGCGCAATGGCCACGGCGCTCGCCGCCGGTGCCACCGGGCGCTCGGCGCCCAGCGTGCGCAGCGCCTGGGCCGGCACGTTCTCGAATTCGGTCGTGATGGCATCGCACAGGCCGGCCAGCCGGGCGAGGCCGTCCGGGTCCTCGTAGGCGGTGCGGACGTGGTGGTGGCTCACCCGGCCGGCGGGGCTGTCGGCGTCGGCATCCAGCACGGCCGTGAAGTAGCCCATGGCCTGCGCCGCGTGCACGAACATGCGGCCGAGCTGGCCGCCGCCCACCACGCCGAGCGTGCTGCCGGGCAGCA
>NZ_BAAJYS010000724.1:0-1099 GCF_057543315.1 Acidovorax sp. KPB24-07 | reverse complement strand
GGCCGACGCCAGCGCCCTGGTGCGGGAGCACGTGGCCTGGGGCTTGGAGCAAAAAGGCTCTAGCACAATAAGTATAGGGCATAGTGCTATCAAATAAATAGCATTCGCCTGTGGCAAAACGCCCGGGTGCAGGCGGGCTGCGGCTGGCCGACAATACCGGCCTGCCCATGATCCAAGCCCTGTGCCTTCTCATCGCCTTCCAGTTGCTCGGAGAGGCCACGGTGCGCCTGACGGGCTGGCCGTTGCCGGGCGCCCTGGTCGGCATGCTCTGGCTGCTGGCCTGGCTCGCCTGGCGGCGGCGCGTTCCCGAGTCGCTGGCCACCATCGCGGCCACCCTGCTGCAGCACATGATGCTGCTGTTCATCCCCACCGTCACCGGCGTGATGGTGCACTTCGGCCGGGTGGCGGACGAGTGGAAGCCCTTCCTCATCGCCTGCATCGTCGGTGCGGCGGTGACGATGGCCGTGACGGCCGTCACCCTGCATTGGCTGCTGTCGCGCGGTCGGCGCGCGGGTCCGCCGGCATGAAGGCGCCCGCATGACGGATCCCACCACCGGCCTGGCCGCGCTGGGGGCGCTGGAGCGCTCTCCGCTGACCTGGCTCACGCTCACGCTGCTGGCCTACCTCGCAGCGCTGTGGCTGTACCGGCGCAGCGGCCACAACCCGTTCCTGCTGCCCGTGCTCACGGCCGTGGTGGGCATCGTGTGCGTGCTGCTGGCGCTCGGCGTGCCGTACCCGGTGTACTTCGAGGGCGTGCAGCTGATCCATTTCTTCATCGGCCCGGCCACGGTGGCGCTGGCAGTGCCGCTGTACGGGCAACTGGGCCGGATCCGGCAGATCTGGCGGCCGGTGGCGATCGCGCTGCTCGCCGGATCGGTGGCGGCCATCGGGTCGGCCGTGCTCGTGGCGTGGGCGCTGGGCGGGTCGATGCAGACGCTGATGTCGCTTGCGCCCAAGTCGGCCACCATTCCCATCGCGACCGCCGTGGCCGAGCGGCTGGGCGGCATCGCATCGCTGGCGGCGGTGGCCGTGGCGGTCACCGGGATTGCCGGCGCGGTGATGGCCGGCCCGCTGCTGCGCGCGCTGCGGCTCGATGGCG
>NZ_BAAJYS010000723.1:0-1100 GCF_057543315.1 Acidovorax sp. KPB24-07 | reverse complement strand
CTGCGCCGGCGCCTGGACGACAACGCCCGGGTGCTGCTGGCCGCCTACCGCGCCAGCGCGGCCGAGCTGGAGGCGGGCCGGCGGGTCGTGCCCGCCGCCGAGTGGCTGCTGGACAACTACCACCTCGTCGAAAAGCAGGTGCGCGACATCCGGGGCGATCTGCCGGCCGACTACTACCGGCAGCTGCCCAAGCTCGCATCGGGCCCCTTCGCGGGCTATCCCCGGGTGCTGGGCCTGACCTGGGCCTTCGTGGCCCACACCGACAGCCATGTGGATGCGGGCACGTTGCGGGCCTTCCTGCAGGCCTACCAGCGCGTGCAGCCGCTGACCATCGGCGAGCTGTGGGCGGTGGCGATCACGCTGCGCATCGTGCTGATCGAAAACCTGCGCCGGCTGGTGGACCAGATGACCGTGGGACGCGCCGCGCGGGCCGACGCCGACCGGCTCGCCACGCACCTGATGGCCCTGGGCTCCGCCCGCTCGGCGCTGGACGAGGACATCGCCGCGCGGTCGCCCCTGGCGCTGTCCGAGCTGTTCGCCGCCCAGCTCGCCAAGCGGCTGCGCGACCACGACCCGCGGACCATGCCGGCACTGGGCTGGCTGCAGGAGCGCCTGCAGCAGCAGGGCACCACCATCGACGAAGTGGTGTCGCATGCCCAGCAGCGCCAGGGCGCCTCCAACGTCACCGTGCGCAACGTGATCACCAGCCTGCGCCTCATGTCCGACATCGACTGGGCCGACCTGTTCGAAAGCGTGAGCCTGGTGGACGAGCGGCTGCGCGAAGGCAGCCACTTCGCCGCGATGGACTTTCCCACGCGCAACCTCTACCGCGACGCCATCGAGCAGTTGGCCCGCCGGTCCCGCCATTCGGAACTGGATATCGCCGAGCACGCGCTGGCCGCCGCGAAGGCCGCCGCCAGGGTCCCGAGTGCGGAGCGCGGCGACGGCGCCGACGACCCCGGCTACCACCTCATTTCCGGGGGGCGCAGGGCGCTCGAGCAGGCCATCGGCTTCCATGCGCCGCTGCACTGGCGCCTGGCGCGACTGCGGGGCGAGCACAGCCTGCGCGGCTACGCGGGCGCCATCGCGCTGACCACGGG
>NZ_BAAJYS010000722.1:0-1103 GCF_057543315.1 Acidovorax sp. KPB24-07 | reverse complement strand
TCAGCGGGCAGAACCTCACGGGCCTGCTGGCCGGCGCCGCGCTCTCGGGCTTCGGCGTGGTGGGCGCGCAGATCGGCTGCAACGCGCTGGCCGCCGCCATCTACCCCACCCACATCCGTGCGACCGGCGTGGGCTGGGCGCTGGGCGTGGGCCGCATCGGCGCCATCGTCGGGCCGCTGGCAGGCGGCGCCTGCTGGCCGCGGCCTGGACGCCTGCGTCCATCATCCTGGTGGCCGCCGTGCCGGCGGTGCTGGCGGCCGCGGCGGTGCTGCTGCTCGGGCGTGTGCGCAGGGACGCCTGAGCCGAGCGCCCATTCAAGCCAAAACGGCCCGCAGCGCACAGGGAGAGCGCACCATGGCATCCAAAAGCATAGCAATGCAGTCGGAGCCGACCGACGACAGGCAGGCCATGGAATGCGCCATCCGTACGTGGACCACCGATGCCGTTCCTGCCGCGCAGCGGGCGGACTACTGGGTCGGCGCGGTCTGCGACTGCTTCCTCGACATGGAAGTGGAGCCCGGCCAGCGCCAGGCTTTTTCGGCCACGCTCGCCTCCATGCCCTGCGGCGGCTTGCGCGTCAACCGCGTGAGCGGCAGCGCGCAGCGCGTGCGCCGCACCTTGCAGGGCATCCGCCGCAGCGGGGGCGATAACTTCTACTACCTGCTCTGCAAGGAGTCGTCGCCCTGCCACGTCGCGCAGGACGATGCCGGCGCCGCGCGCCTGCTGCCCGGCGACCTGGCACTGATCGACTCGCGCCGCCGCTATTTGCTGGAGTTTCCCGAGGCGGTGGACACCGTCTCCATCCAGATCCCCATCGGCTGGCTGGACACCTGGCTGCCTGCCGCCGACCGCTGGCTGGGCCGGCGTTTGGACGGCGCCGCCGGATGGGGCCGGGTGCTGAGCGCCTACGTGACCCAGTTGCGCGCCGAACAGCCCGCCCGCCTGGGCACGCTGCAGGCCGAGCACCTGGGCGGCCTGTTGTCGCTGGCCTGCGGCACTGCGCCCGAGGTGCCGCCCCAGCCCGGCCTGCTGCAGCGCATCGAGCACTGCGTGCGCCAGCGCTTTGGCGAGCACGGCCTCGCCGCCGCCGACGTGGCCGATGA
>NZ_BAAJYS010000721.1:0-1104 GCF_057543315.1 Acidovorax sp. KPB24-07 | reverse complement strand
ACACCCACACCGCGCGCGGAATCTTGGTCTTGCCGGTATGCAGGCTGGCGCTTTTGTACCAGCCGTAGACCTCCTTCGGGAAGGGGGTCATGGTCACCGTCGCGCTCTTGCCGCTGCCGTCCTTTTCGCAATTGGGGTTGACAGCGTCCCACTGCAGCACGCTGACGAGCTCGGCGCCGAAGGTGCGCTTGAGGTGCCGGTGCCAGCCCGGATTGCCGACCAGGCGGCGCACGAAACTGCTGATGTTCTGCGGGTGCTGGGTGACCAAGTAGAAGTCCATCCCGCGGCGACGATGCTCGGCGAGCATGCGCTCATGCTCGGGCGGCGTGGCGCCGGCTGCTTTCGCGGGGAAGTCGTTGTGGCACTCGTCCACGAGAAAGATCGTGCCGTCTGGCTCGGCCTGCCAGTCCTTGATATCGATCCGCTTCCACGTGCTGAGCTCGCCGCCCTCGACGGGCTCAAAACGGCCGTTGTGGCACACGGGCCGGCCTTCCTTGACCGAGCGTTCGCGCACCCATTTGAGCGTGTTGAGGGTCTTGCCTGCGCCGTTGGCGCCAGTGATCAGGTGGAGCATGGTCGGCTACTTTTTGCGGAATCGGGTGACAGCGCCGGTCATGCCGTTGATGCCCATGCGCACGGCGATGGCCGACGACACGATGCTGATGGCCACGCCCACCTGCATGTAGCTGAGCAGGCCCACCAGATCTGCAGGTAGGCCCGTGAGGGCCTGCAGGGCGTTGGTCTTGAGGGTGGTGAGGACGGTATCCACGCCGGTGTACGTGACAGCGGCGATGCCGAGCGATATCAGCACCTGGCCGACGAGGCTCCCCGCGATGTTGATGAGCATGCCGCCGATCGCGGCGATGAAGATGGGCATCAGGTTTCTCCTTTGGCGGTGCCGGACACGATTCGGAAGGCGGCGAGCGATGCGACCGCGACGAGAATCCAACCCAAATAGCCCAGGGCCGGACAAATCTTGCTCATGGGCAGCACGACTTCGCGGCGCCACACCGTGATGGGGAGGTCGTTGATGCAGCGGGCACCACCGAGCAGGTTTTCGCGGCTGATCTTGTCGCCGACGTTGATCGTTTCGTTGCCGGGCAG
>NZ_BAAJYS010000720.1:0-1108 GCF_057543315.1 Acidovorax sp. KPB24-07 | reverse complement strand
GTGCCGATCCGGCCGCGCTGCACACGCTGTCGGGCGAGTCCATGGGCAGACCTGGCGCGTGCGCCTGGGCAACCCGCGCTTCGCGCCGCTCGAGCCGGTGCGTGCCGCCATCGACGCCGCGCTGGGCCGGGTCGTGCAGCAGATGAGCCATTGGAAGCCGGACTCCGACCTCTCGCGCTTCAACCGCGCCGCCGCCGGTACCTGGCACACGCTGCCGGACGAGTTCTTCACCGTGCTGCAATGCGCCTTCGACTGGTCGCAGCGCAGCGGCGGCGCCTGGGATCCCACCGTGGGCCCGCTCGTGGACCTGTGGGGCTTCGGCCCGGGGGCCGATCCGCAGGCCGGGCCCGTGGCGCGCATCCCATCGCCCCAGGCCCTGAGCGATGCAAGGGCCCGCGTGGGCCATGGCCGTATCGCGTTGCAGCCTGCGCGCCGCCAGGCCCGGCAGCCGGGTGGCGCGCAGCTCGATCTGAGCGGCATCGCCAAGGGCTATGCGGTGGACTGCGTGGCGCAGCATCTGCAGGCGCAGGGCTGGACCGATTTTCTGGTGGAGGTGGGCGGCGAGCTGCGTGCCAGCGGCCGCCGGCCGGATGGGCAGCCCTGGCGCGTGGCCGTGGCCGATCCCGCGGGCCATGCACCGCGCGCGCTGGTGCTCCAGGGCATGGCGGTGGCCACCTCGGGCGACCTCTGGCATGCGTTCGACCATGCGGGCCGCCGCTATTCCCACACCATCGATCCGCGCACCGGGGAGCCCGTGCACCACGCGCTGGCGAGCGTGACGGTGCTGCATGCCGAGTGCATGCAAGCCGACGCGCTGGCCACCGTCATCACCGTGCTGGGCCCGCAGGACGGCCTGGACTTCGCGCGGCGGCAGGGCTTGGCCGCACTGGTGTGCGAGCGCACGCCGCGGGGCCTGGCCTGGGCCGCGACGCCGGCCTTCGAGGCGCTGGCGGGGGCCTGACGCCATCGATTGCTGCATCCCATGGTTCTTTCGATTCCCGTGCCGCGCCTTGCCGCGGCATTCATCCTGGTCCTGCTCTACGGGCTGATGTGCGCCGCCATCGCACGGCGCGAGCGCCGCCGCGCACGCCGTGCGCGGGCCGAGGCG
>NZ_BAAJYS010000719.1:0-1108 GCF_057543315.1 Acidovorax sp. KPB24-07 | reverse complement strand
GCGTTGGAACATTTGGCGGTTTCCAACAGCATCTGGTGGAACACGAGAGCCACGCCGTCTTTCATCGTGCCGCTCCAGTTCAATTGAACATTGGCGAACCGGAAGAACGATTCGATCATGGCTTTGAGTTCCTCGCGCGATTTTGGTGAGTGCAGCGGCTGTGCCGGGATGCGCGCAGCCTCCACCCCTACGGATCAGGGAAACTTGACCACTTTCAGATGCGACATCAGTTGCCTAAACAGCGCGGGCGACAAGCGCCCGGACACCATGTAGTAGTGCTCGGGATCGGGGGTGAAGATGTACAGAAGATCCCGGCTGGGCTCTATGTCCTGGATGCGGATGACGGTGATGGGGCCCTTGGAAAACTTCTCGTAGCGCACTGAATTCGCAACGCCCTCGACCTTGCGGGCCCGGTCGATCACGGGATCGCCCAAATTGGCCTGCCCCAGCAATTCGTAGAACGCCAGCGGTGTCTGGATGCCATGCTTTTCCAGCACGCCGAGCTTCTGGTAAAGCTCTTGCAGTTTGGTGAACTCCTTCAGTTGAATTAGGGGGCCGTCAAGCAAGCCATTTTCAGTGGGCGCGAAAGCGATGAAAGGGTCGCCCGCCGGCGGTACGAAGAACTTGCCCACCAGATGCTGGGCAACTTTCAGTTCCAGCCACCCGTACTGCAAGGCCACGCATCCGGAGCAACGCTGGTAGGGTGGCCAATCGCGGTCTTCCAGCATGCCCTTCTCGCTGGCGAAGGCGGGGCCGGCCAGCGATGCATGCAGCAGTGCGCAGAAAAGAAGCGGCTTCAGGCGCATGGCATGAACATCAGGGCCGCGATGCCCATGGATGCCATTTCAAAAGGGGAGCGGAAATTGCCAATGGCTTTTCTGGCACAAGCCAAGTTGAATTTGTTCTCGATGTTCCGGTAGCCCATGGCTGCCAATTGGGTGGCAAGCCATAGCACGGAAGGGGGCCCTCCTGCGGGGCGGGGAACGAAAGACATCGCGTTGGAACATTTTGGCGGTTTCCAAACAGCATCTGGTGGAACACGAGAGCCCACGCCGTCTTTCATCGTGCCGCTCCAGTTCAATTGAACATTGGCGAACCGGAAGAACGA
>NZ_BAAJYS010000718.1:0-1112 GCF_057543315.1 Acidovorax sp. KPB24-07 | reverse complement strand
TGAATCGACCCTAGATTGGCCATGAAGTTGGGCTATGCCAATAGGCGGAAAGCACCGGGCTGTAGCGAAAAGGAAACGCTGCCGTCGACCGCCATTAGCATGCGCGCATGCCGCAGCCGTCTCCCGCCTCTGCCGTCCTTGCCACGCCTGCCATGGCGCGCCCCTGGCGCTGGCCCTGGTGGCTGGCCGGGGTGCTCGCGGGAGCGGCGCTGCAGCTCACGCAGGCGACGTTGTGGCCGCTGGCCGCCTATGCGGCGGCGGCGCTGGGCGGGATGGCTGGGGGCCGTGGCGGCGGTGGTGCCGTCGGGCCGCGTGCGGCGGCTTGCCTGGTGCGGCTCGCGCGGGTGGATGCTGGCCTGCGGCCTGGTCTTCATGGGCGGCGCGACGGGGCTGCGGGCGCTGCTGTTCCTGCAGGGGGCCTTGCCGCCGGCGCTGGAAGGCCGCGACGTTGCCATCGTGGGCGTGGTGGCTGCCATGCCGCAGACCGGCGAATCCGGCGTGCGCCTGCGCATGGCGGTGGAATCGGCGGTGCTGGAGGGCCAGGCGGTCGCGGTGCCGCCGGTGATCGATGTGGCTTGGTACGTGGGCACCTTCGGCGAGGCCGCTGGCGCGGCGGACGTGCGGCGGCTGTCCACCCAGGTGCAGGCTGGCGAGCGCTGGCGCATGACCGTGCGCCTGAAGGCACCCCACGGCCTGCGCAACCCGCACGGTTTCGATGCCGAGCTGGCGTGGTGGGAGCAGGGCGTGCAGGCCACCGGCTACGTGCGCACCGGCGCGCGGGACGAACCGCCCCGCCGGCTGGAGGCGACCTGGCGTTACCCGGTGCAGCGGGCGCGCCAGGCGGTGCGCGATGCCATCCTGGCCCATCTCGCGCCGGTCGATGCCGGCACGGGCCTGGACGAAGGCGGCAACGCCGCCCGCACCCGCGCAGCGGGCGTGGTGGCCGCGCTGGTCACCGGCGACCAGCGCGCGATCGACCGGGCCGACTGGGACGTGTTCCGGGCCACGGGCGTGGCGCACCTGGTCAGCATCTCGGGCCTGCACATCACGCTGTTCGCCTGGCTGGCTGCCGCAGTGGTCGGTGCGCTGTGGCGCCGCGTGCCGCGCTGGTG
>NZ_BAAJYS010000717.1:0-1115 GCF_057543315.1 Acidovorax sp. KPB24-07 | reverse complement strand
CGGCACGCCCGCGCCCGTGGCCGCGCCGGCCGGGCTGCAGGTGCCGCTGCGGCCGTACCAGCTCGACGGCCTCGCATGGCTGCAATACCTGCGCGCCCAAGGGCTGGGCGGCATCCTGGCCGACGACATGGGCCTGGGGAAAACCGCGCAGGCGCTGGCCCATGTCCTCGCCGAAAAGGAAGCGGGCCGGCTGGCGCACCCTGCGCTGGTGGTGCTGCCCACCTCGCTCGTCTTCAACTGGCAGGCGGAGGCGCAGCGCATGGCCCCGGGCCTGCGCGTGCTCAGCCTGCACGGCGCGGACCGGCGCGAGCGTTTTGCCCGCATCGGCCAGCACGACCTGGTGCTGACGACCTACCCGCTGGTGTGGCGCGACATCGACGCGCTGGCCGCGCAGCCGTGGCACCTGCTGATCCTGGACGAGGCGCAGATGGTCAAGAACGCCGGCAGCCGCAGCGCCCGCGCCCTGCGGCGCCTGAACGCTGCGCATCTGCTTTGCCTGACCGGCACGCCGCTGGAGAACCACCTGGGCGAGCTGTGGGCGCAGTTCGACTTCCTCATGCCCGGCTTTCTGGGCGATGCGCGCAGCTTCTCCCAGCGCTGGCGCAAGCCCATCGAGGAGAACGGCGAAACCCTGCGGGCCGAGGTGCTGGCCCGGCGCGTGCGCCCGTTCATCCTGCGCCGCCGCAAGCAGGACGTGGCCACCGAACTGCCGCCGCGCACCGACGTCGTGCTGCGGCTGCCGCTGCAGGGCCGCCAGCGCGAGCTGTACGAAGCGGTGCGTGCCGCCGCCGACAAGCAGGTGCGCCGAGTGCTTCAGCGCCAGAGCTTCGACGGCGCACAGATCACCCTGCTGGATGCGCTGCTCAAGCTGCGGCAGGTGTGCTGCGATCCGCGCCTGGTCAAGGGCAGCGAGGCCGCCCGGGCGCAGCCCGCCACCATGGAGCGCGCCAAGCTCGAATGGCTGGCCGACGCGCTGCCCGCCCTGGTCGCGCAAGGGCGCCGCGTGCTGGTGTTCTCGCAGTTCACCGAAATGCTCGCCCTGGTGGCCGAAACGCTGGAGACGCTCGCCCTGCCCTTCCTCGCGCTGACCGGAGACACCCCGCCCCGCGCGCGCG
>NZ_BAAJYS010000716.1:0-1120 GCF_057543315.1 Acidovorax sp. KPB24-07 | reverse complement strand
GGGCGAGAAGACCGGCACGGTGACCAACAGCGAGCGCCGCATCTCCCGCGTGCGCCCTGCGGTGCCCGCGCCCGGCGACACGCGCCACGACTGGGCCATCGCCGTGCAGTTCGCCCACCGGCTGGAGGCGCGGCTGCGCCCGGGCCGGCCCACGCTGTTTCCGTACGCCACTGGCGACGGCGAGGCCGAGCGCGGCGCCGAGGCCGTGTGGAACGAGCACCGCGAGAGCACGCGCGGGCGCGACCTGGACATCACCGGCCTGTCGTGGGCGCTGCTCGATGCCCAGGGCCCGCAGCAGTGGCCCTGCCCGGCCGGCGCCGCCGACAACACCGATGCCGATGCCGATGCCGACCCTTCGGCCCCGCCCCGCCCGCTGGGCAAAGCGCGCCTGTACGAAGACGGCGTGTTCCCCACCGCCGACGGCCGCGCCCGCTTCGCCGCCAACGCCTGGCAGCCGGTGGCCGAGCCGCGCCAGGCGCGCTACCCGTTCAGCCTGACCACCGGCCGCCTGCGCGACCAGTGGCACGGCATGAGCCGCACCGGCACGCTGGGCCGCCTGTTCGGCCACGTGGCCGAGCCCAGCGTGCAGATGCACCCGCAGGACATGGCGCGCCGCCAGCTGGCCGAGGGCGACCTGGTGCACGTCACCAGCGCGCGCGGCGCCATCGTGGTGCCGGTGCAGGGCAGCACCGACGTGGGCCTGTCGCAGGCCTTCATCGCCATGCACTGGGGCAGCGAATACCTGAGCGGGCAGTCGTCCACCGGCACGCCGCTGGCGGGCGTGAACGCGCTCACCACGCCGGCCTTCTGCCCCACCTCCAAGCAGCCCGAACTCAAGCACACCGCCGTCAAGATCCTGAAGGCCGAGCTGCCCTGGCGGCTGCTCGCCATGGCCTGGCTGCCGGCCGACAGCGCCCTGGCCGCGCGCGAGGCGCTGGCCGCGCTGATGCCCGCCCTGCCCTTCGCCAGCTGCGTGCCCTTCAGCAACAACGCGCCCCTGGCCGGCCCGCAGCGTGAACGCCACGGCGTGCTGCTGCGCGCCGCCGGCCACGAGCCCGCGCCCGATGCGCTGATCGAACGCATCGAGGCCCTGCTGGGCCTGGACACCCCCGACACCCTG
>NZ_BAAJYS010000715.1:0-1120 GCF_057543315.1 Acidovorax sp. KPB24-07 | reverse complement strand
CAGCGCCACGGCCCCCCGGGCCGGCGATCCGGCCCCTCGTTCGGTGGACGACCTGCGCAAGCAGCTCGACGCCGTCCCGAAAAAGCTCGATCCGGACGACGACGGCCGCAAGCTCGTCAACGAGGTCTATGCCATCGGCACGGCCGCCGAGCAACTCGTCGCGCAGCGCACCGAAGAGCTGGCCGACCTGGACACGCGCCTGGCCGGGCTCGGTCCCTCGCCCGAGAAAGGCGCGCCCGCCGACTCCCCCGACGTGGCGCAGCAGCGGGCCGGACTGGCCAAGCAGCGCGCCGTCGTGGATGCCGACCTCAAGCTGGCCCGCCTCATCGTGGTCGATGCCGACCAGCGCAGCGCCGACCTCGTGCGCCAGCGCCGCCAGCAGTTCCAGGATGCGCTGACCGCCCGCATCGACTCGCCGCTGGGCCCCACCTACTGGCGCGCGCTGCGCAACGCCTGGCCCTCCGACACCGCCCGCCTGTCGATGCTGGCGGTCGAGATCCGCCAGGCCCTGGAGCGGGCGATGGAGCCCGCCCGGCGCGCCACCTTCCTCGGCAGCCTGGCCGGCGCGCTGCTGCTGGCCGTGCTGGGCAACTGGCTGGCCAAGCGCGTGCTGGTGCGCGTGGCCCCCACGCGGCTGCCGTCCGGGCGCCTGCGGCGCTCGCTGCTCGCGGCGGTGTCGGTCGTGGTGCATGTGCTGCTGATCGGGCTGGCGGCGCAACTGGCGCTCAGCGGCGTCGACGTGGGCGACAACCTCGGCGACCGGCTGCACGGCCTGGGCAGCACGGCGGTGCGCCTGGCCATCTTCGCCTCGTTCGCCATCGGCCTGGGGCACGCGCTGCTGTCGCGCCGGCGCAGCTCCTGGCGGCTGCCTTCGCTGTCGGACGACCTGGCGCGGCGGCTGAGCCCCTACCCCTGGTGGATCGCCCTGGTCGCCATCACCAGCGGGCTCATCACCGAAATCAACACCGCCGTGGGCGCCAGCCTCGCGGCCGAGGTGACGACGCAGGCCGTGACGGCGCTGCTGGTCGCGCTCATCGCCATCGCCTGCCTGCGCCACCTGCACACCCCGCGCACCACGGCCAAGGACGGCGCGGCGGACGGCGGCAGCGAGCCCGCCGAG
>NZ_BAAJYS010000714.1:0-1124 GCF_057543315.1 Acidovorax sp. KPB24-07 | reverse complement strand
GCGCCCGCGCCGGCCAGGCGGTCGATTGCTATATAAATAATAGCAACGAGGGCAATGAAATCTATGGCGTGAAGGGGTTTTGACTCACAATCCCCGGCGGTAGAAGGCGTCCAGCGTGGGCATCAGGTCCGGGAACTCGGCGGCGAACGTCGCCCGGTCCACGAAGTACGCCTCGCACGCCACGGCGAAGAATTCGGCCGGGGCCGTCGCGCCGTAGGCATCCAGCCAGGGCCATTCGCCGCCAAAGCGCTCGGCGATGATCACGCGCTCCCGGAAGGCGTCATAGGCGGGCTGCCACGCCGCGCGCCAGGCCTGCCGCGCCGCCTGCGGGCCGGTAGTGCCCAGAAAGCCCGTTGGCAGGGGCGGGTAGCCGTCCGCGTTGCCGTTGCGCATGTCCAGCTTGTGCACGAACTCGTGGATGACCACGCTCATGCCCCGGTCCTGGCCGCTGCCCGCGCTGTCCACGGCCGGCCAGCTCAGCATGACCGGGCCCCGGTGCATGGCCTCGCCCAGCAGCACCTCGGTGTAGTCGTGCACCACGCCGGCCTCGTCGGTGGACTGCCGGCGCGCCACGGCCTCGCCGGGGGTGGACCACGATGCCCACGAAATCGTCGTACCAGTCGAGTGCCTGGGCGGGCGTGCCCCAGTGCAGCACGGGCAGGCACGCCTGGGCCGCGATGGCGACCGCCATGGCATCGGTGACCTGCAGGCCGTGCGCGCCGGTGAATTCCTTGCGCTGCAGAAAGAGGGCGCTGAGTGCCCTCAGCTTGGCCTGGTCCTGCAGCGGCAGGGCGGACAGGAACGGATAGCGCTGCAGGGTCTGCAGCCAGAGCGGGGCGGAGATCTCCGGCACGGGGGCGACGGTCGCGCGCACGCGGTGCCAGAGTTTGTTCCAGAGAGCAGGCATGAAAGAGGGGGAGGGCCTGCTCGCGCACTCCCTGGCGGAAAAAGAGATGCCGCCTACATGGGGACGGCGGCGAGCCGTTCCAAGCCCCGGCCGGGCGACAGGCGCAGCACCTCGGCGCGCGGCGGACGGGCGGCTGCGTCCCAGTCGCTCAGCACCACGCGCTGCAGGCCCGGCCCCACGGCGTGGACGGCGGGGCGGTGCGTGTGGCCGTGGATCA
>NZ_BAAJYS010000713.1:0-1127 GCF_057543315.1 Acidovorax sp. KPB24-07 | reverse complement strand
CCCAAGCGCGCGTGCGGGCGAGTTCTCGGCGCACGGCACCTTCGATGGCGACGTGTGCTTCCTGCGCCAGGACGGGCAGCGCGGTGTGGGCCCGCGTGCTGGGCCGCTCGGTGCGGGGCGCCTCAGGCGATGCGGGCACGGTCTGGATGCTGGAGGACCTCACCGCCGCGCGCGAGGCCCGCCGCCGCGAGAACTGGGCGGGCGGGCTCGACGCCCTCACGCAGTTGGCCAACCGCGACGCGTTCAGCCAGCGCCTGCATGCGCTGCTGGCCGACCGCGCGGCCCGCCCCGACACGGTGCAGGCGCACCCGGGCGGGGAGGCGGGCGAGGGCGTGGTGCTGTTCCTGGACCTGGACCATTTCACCGTGGTCAATGCCATTGCCGGGCACGACGCGGGCGACGACGTGCTGCGCCACGTGGGCCGCCTCATCGAGACCCAGGTGCGGTCGGTGGGCTGGGCGGCGCGGCTGGGTGGCGACGAGTTCGCCGTGGTGCTGCCCGGCTGCCCGCTGGGGCGCGGGCTGGCCATCGCCGAGCAGCTGTGCGCCGCCGTGCGTGCGTGGGAGCCCTCATACCAGGGCCGCAGCTACACGCTGGGCGTGAGCATCGGCCTCGTGCCGCTGGACAGCGGCGTATACGACGTGACCGCGGTACTCCATGCGGCCGACATGGCGTGCTACGAGGCCAAGCGCGCGGGCCGCGACCGGGTCGAGGTGCGCTCGGTGCGGGGTGGGCGCGCGCAGGTGCGCGCGGCGTGAAGGCGGGATGTGCCGCAGCGGCCACCGCGCCCTGTCGCCATCCCATCGCCGGATGCTTCGCTCTTGCCCCGTCGGTTTGCCGATAATCGCCCCGTGCCCCAACCCCATCGCCCGCTGCGCAACCCCCTTGCTGTCCACGGCGGGCTGGCGCGTTGGCAAGCCCGCGTGCGCTGGGTCATGGCGTGGTTCGTGCTGTCGCTGGGCGTGGCGGTGGCCTCGCCCATCGTGCACCCCCAGGTGGTCGAGTGGGTCTGCACCGGCGTCGGAACGGTGAAGGCCGTCGTGCATGCCGATGACGGCGCGCAGCCCGCGGGCCTGGCGCACTGGGACTGCCCGCTGTGCCTGCTGGCCGCGCCCCCGGCGCAGCCG
>NZ_BAAJYS010000712.1:0-1129 GCF_057543315.1 Acidovorax sp. KPB24-07 | reverse complement strand
GACTGCAGCCAGGCAGTCAGGTCGCCCTCCAGCAGGAAGCCCGCCGGCCCTTCGCGCCAGAACAGCATGCACGGCGGCAGGCAGGCGGCCACGGCGACGATCACCACCCACAGGTTCAGGCCCGTCGCCTGCCGCACCCCGCGCCACAGCAGGCCGATGGCGAACACGGCGCCGATCGCGCCCAGCCCGGCAGGCAGCGGCCCGGCCGACAGCCACCAGAAGCCGACGGCCGTGACCCCGGCCGCCAGCGCCCCGGCCAGCGGGCCGAACATCACCGTGCACACCGCCGTCACCGTGGGATGGGGCAATTCGGCATACAGGGGGTCGAACGCCCGGGTGAACACCATGATCAGCACGGAGGCCAGGCCCCCGATCAGCCCGGCCTGCACCCGCGTGCGCCGCGATGGCTGCAGCAGTTCCGCGCCGGGCAACAGCGCCAGCACCGCGATCAGCAGAAGGTGCAGCCCGCCGAGGAAGAAGATTTCATAGCCCATCGTGCGGCGCCGAAGGGAGAACACCTTGGCGGCCCATGGCACGGACCCGGACAGGACAATCCATGCGGAAGTGGGGCGCGAGGGGCATGGGCCGAGTTTAGAACGGGTTCATGACCATGGCAGAGCAGCGCCCGCAGGAAAGTGGGCGACCGGGCGCCTCTCTCGGGGTTTTCCGGAAGGCGGACGGGTCGGGGCCGATGGGGCATGCGCGGGTGCGCGGGTGCCCCCCGCCGGCCTTTGCGGTTCGTCAGCCCGCGCCGGTGCGCCGCCGTGGCCCGATCAGCCCGGTGGACAGCATCGTGCCGCACACGATCACCAGCCCGCAGCCCACCATCCACGGCGTGACAGCCTCGTGCAGGAACACCGCACCGTAGAACACCGCGAACACCGGCGCCAGGAAGGTCACCGCCAGCGCCCGGCTGGGCCCGGCATGGGCGATCAGGCGAAAGTACAGGATGTAGGCGATGCCGGTGCACAGCACGGCCAGCGCCACCACCGCGGCCCAGGCGCGCAGGCCGGGCGTCTGCGCGGGCCAGAACCAGATCGCCGGCAGCGCCAGGCCCAGAGTCGCGCCCAGCTGGCTGCCCGTGGCCGTGGCCAGCGGCGGAATGCCCGTGAGGTAGCGGCGCGCGAAG
>NZ_BAAJYS010000711.1:0-1129 GCF_057543315.1 Acidovorax sp. KPB24-07 | reverse complement strand
CCCCCTGCCCACCTATTTCCTCGTCGCACGGCGGCGGCCCCTGGCCGTACGTGCCCGAGATGCGCCGCACCATGCGCGCGCTCGAGCAGTCGCTGCAGGACATCCCGCGCCAGATCGCCACCCGCCCGCAGGCCGTGCTGGTGGTGTCCGGCCACTGGGAGGACGAGGCCTTCGCCGTGATGTCCAGCCCCCGGCCGCCGATGGTGTACGACTACTACGGCTTTCCGCCCCACACCTACGAGGTGCGCTACCCGGCGCCGGGCGCGCCGGCCCTGGCGCAGCGGATCGCGGCCCTCATCGGGGCCGCGGGCCTGCCCAGCCGGCTCGATGCGGAGCGGGGCTTCGACCACGGCACCTTCGCGCCGCTGCAGGTGATGTATCCGGCCGCCGACGTGCCGGTGATCCAGGTGTCGCTGCAGCGCGATCTGGACCCGGCCCAGCACCTGGCGCTCGGCCGCGCGCTGGCGCCGCTGCGCCATGAAGGCGTGCTGATCGTCGGCAGCGGGCTGAGCTACCACAACCTGCGCCGCTTCGGCGAGGCCGGGCGGGCGCCTTCGGTGGCGTTCGACCAATGGCTGCAGGACGCGCTGGTGCACACGGATCCGGCCGACCGGCCCGCGCGGCTGATGGGCTGGGAAAGCGCGCCGGCGGCCCGCATCGCCCACCCGCGCGAGGACCACCTGATTCCGCTCATGGTCGCGGCCGGCGCGGCCGAGGCCGAACGGGCTGACTGCGTGTACCACGAGGAAGGCGTGTACGGCGGCGTGACGGCGTCGAGCTTTCGCTTCGGCGCCGGCGCGGCGCACTGAAACGCCCGGCAACGCCTGGCCCGGGCGCTTCGGGCATCATGGGCAGCCTCTTTCACTGCACGCCGCCGCGCCACGCCATGAAGCCCCTTCTCGCCCCTGCACGCCTGTCCCCGCTCTTCGTGGCGGCCACCCTGATCCTGGGCGCCGGCGCGGCCACGGCCCAGACGGCCCCGGCCGGATGCCGAGCCCACCTGGATGGTCAGGCCACCGGGCGGCGATCTTGGTGCCGAAGCCCGTGACCGTCGTGTCGGAAGCATTCAGGGCGGTCACGCTGCCCGTGGAGTATTCGATGTTCGACAGGCCGGAAGCCGAGGAATTGG
>NZ_BAAJYS010000710.1:0-1131 GCF_057543315.1 Acidovorax sp. KPB24-07 | reverse complement strand
CGCGCGATGGCGGCCACCTGCGCATGCAACGCCACGGCCACGGGGCGGGCGAAGCCGCGCAGCAGCACCGCGCCGGGCCCGAGGACGAGCCGGCCGCCCGGCGCTTCATCGGTGTCGAACAGGTCGTCGGTCATGGAGTGAGCGAAGAAGGGCCGAGGCCAGGGCCACCACCGGGGGCCTTGCCGTCAGGCCGCGTCATGAAAAATGAGGCCCATCGTGTGCCGCTGTCCCGAGCGCACCCGCGACACGCCGTGCCGCATCTGCACGCGGTAGGGCCCGCGCGTGCCCTGCACCGGCCGATGGTGCACCGCGAACACCACCGCATCGCCCTGGCGCAGCGGCACCACCTCGGGCCGCGACTGCATGCGCGGGCGCTGCTCGGTCAGCACGAACTCCCCACCCGTGAAATCGGTCCCCGGCGCGGAGAGCAGCACGGCCACCTGCAGCGGAAACACGTGCGCGCCATACAGATCCTGGTGCAGGCAGTTGTAGTCGCCGGGGCCGTACTGCAGCAGCAGCGGGGTGGGGCGCGTCTGGCCGGCCGCATGGCACCGCGCGATGAACGCCGCGTGGTCCGCCGGAAAGCGGTCTTCCAGGCCCAGGGCCGCCTGCCACCGGTTGGCCACCGGCACGAGGTGCGGATAGAGCCCGGTGCGCAGCGCCGCGATGGCCTCGGGCAGCGGGTACTGGAAGTACTGGTATTCGCCACGCCCGAAGCCGTGGCGCTCCATCACCACGCGGCTGCGAAAGCGCGCAGGCTGCGTGTAGAGGCCGGCAAGGGCGCGGCAGTCGGCCGCGGGCAGCAGCGCGTCGATCACGGCCCAGCCCTGGCCGTCCAGCGCCTGGGCCACGGCGTTCCAGTCGATGGCGCACGGGTCGCGCGCGCTCATGCCTGGGCCTCCTTGTCCAGCAGCGCCCGCTTGCGCTCCACGCCCCAGCGGTAGCCGGAGAGCGCGCCGTCGGTGCGCACCACCCGGTGGCACGGAATGGCCACGGCCAGGGCATTGGCCCCGCACGCCTGGGCCACGGCCCGCACCGCGCGCGGCGCGCCGATGCGCTCGGCGATCTGCGCGTAGCTGGCCGTCTCGCCGGGGGCGATGGCCTGCAGCGCGGTCCACACCCGCTGCTGGA
>NZ_BAAJYS010000709.1:0-1137 GCF_057543315.1 Acidovorax sp. KPB24-07 | reverse complement strand
CGGGCTCCAGCGCCACCACGTGCGCGCGGCTGTCGCACCACGCGGCCACGCCGGCGATCAGCCCGCCGCCGCCCACGCTCACCAGCACGCTGTCGGGCAACCGGTCGCCCGCCTGGCTTTCCATCTCCAGCGCCAGCGTGCCGGCACCGGCCACGACTTCGGGCTGGTCGTACGCATGGTTGAGCAGCGCGCCGGTGGCCTGCTGGCGCGCCAGGCAGGCCTGCAGCGCTTCGGAATACGCAGCGCCGGTCACCACCACTTCGGCGCCCAGGGCCCGCAGACGGGCGCGCTTGGCCTCCGGCGAGATCTCGGGCACGAACACCTCGCAGCGCACGCCCAGCGCGCGCGCCGCGGCCGCCGTGGCAATGCCCGCGTTGCCGCCCGAGGCGATGATCACGCCGCTCTCGGGCACGGGATTGGCCAGCATGCGGTACAGCATGCCCCGGGCCTTGAAGCTGCCGCCCACCTGCAGATGCTCCAGCTTGAGCCACACCTGCGCGCAGTCCACGCCCAGCGCGCTGCCGCTCAACTGCAGCAGCGGGGTGGTACGAAGAAAGCCGGCCTGTGCGGCCAGGCGCTGGTGTGCAGTGGAGATGGCGGAGCGATCGATCATGAGGGGGCCTTTGGCGAATCGAAAAGAAAGACCGTGCTCGCACGGCCCCGCACGAAGAACGACGGGCAACGGGCTTGCGGCACACGAAACCGTCGAGTGTATGCAGCGCACCAGGCGCCCGCCACGCACTCGCCGCACACCCGCCACGTGAAGCCATCGAAGCCCGCCGCCCTCCCCCGCCATGCCCCGGCTTTCCGCGGCCCCAGCATCTGCCGATACCATGGACCGCCGATCGCGGCGTGCACGGCGGTGTGCACGCCGGTGCAGCGGCATGGCAGGAGATGGCGATGTTCTATGTGTTCGGGCCTTCGGGCCAGATGTACCGCGGCGGGCCGGAGCAATTGGCGCAGGTGGCGCCCGTGCGGCGGGTGCAGCGGCCCCAGGCACTGCGCACCCGCTCCGCCGACCCCGAGGCGGCTCCGTTCCCCCCGGTCCCCCGCGCCGGCCCCCGACCCCCGCCCCGGTCGAACCTGCGCGCGCAGGAGGCCGTGAGCGCCTACGCGCAGACCGAGCAGGGTCCGCAG
>NZ_BAAJYS010000708.1:0-1140 GCF_057543315.1 Acidovorax sp. KPB24-07 | reverse complement strand
TTGCCGGCGGGCAGCGCCGCGACGGGCCTGACCGTCGGCGTGCGGGCGAGTGCCCTGCGTCTGCAGGCACGCCCCGGCGACGTGGCGGTGGCCGGCACGGTGGAGCTGGCCGAAATCTCGGGCTCGGACACCTTCGTGCATGCGCACACGCCCTGGGGCGAACTCGTGGCGCAGGTCACGGGCGTGCATTACTTCGACCTGGGTGCGGCCATCACGCTGCACCTGGCACCGGGCGAAGCCTATGTCTTCGGCGCCGACGGCGCCTTGCTGCTGGCGCCCGCGCGCCGGGGAGGGCGCTGAGATGGCGCGCATCAATCTGGACCTGGCGCACGCCTACAAGCCCAACCCGCAGCAGGACAGCGACTACGCGCTGCTGCCGCTGTCGATGGAGTTCCGCGACGGCGGCGCCTATGCCTTGCTGGGCCCCTCGGGCTGCGGCAAGACGACCATGCTCAACATCATGTCGGGCCTGCTCGTGCCCTCGCAGGGGCGCGTGCTGTTCGACGGCAAGGACGTCACCCACGCGAGCCCGCAGGAGCGCAACATCGCCCAGGTGTTCCAGTTCCCGGTGATCTACGACACCATGACGGTGGCCGAGAACCTCGCCTTTCCGCTCAAGAACCGCAAGGTGCCCGAGGCCCAGATCCGCCAGCGCGTCGGCCAGATCGCCGAGATGCTGGACATGAGCGGGCAGCTCGACCAGCGCGCCTCGGGCCTGGCCGCCGATGCCAAGCAGAAGATCTCGCTCGGGCGCGGCCTGGTGCGCTCCGACGTGGCGGCCGTGCTCTTCGACGAGCCGCTCACGGTGATCGATCCGCACCTCAAGTGGCAGCTTCGCCGCAAGCTCAAGCAGATCCACCACGAGCTCAAGCTGACCCTGATCTACGTGACCCACGACCAGGTGGAGGCGCTGACCTTCGCCGAAGAGGTGGTGGTGATGACGCGCGGGCGCGCCGTGCAGGTGGGCGCGGCCGATGCGCTGTTCGAGCGGCCGCAGCACGTGTTCGTGGGCCACTTCATCGGCTCGCCGGGCATGAACTTCCTGCCCGCGCAGGGCGAGGCGGATGCGATCGTGGTCGCGGGCCACCGCCTGGCGCGGCCCGCGGGCAAGGCCCTGCCGGCCGGCGCGCTGCAGGGTGG
>NZ_BAAJYS010000707.1:0-1147 GCF_057543315.1 Acidovorax sp. KPB24-07 | reverse complement strand
CCGGCCCTGCCCCCACCCGCCGCCAGTGCCTGCAGGCCCTGGCCGCGCTCGCCGCGCCGGGCGTGCTGCAGGCCAGCCTAGCGGCCACCCCGCAGGCGGTGGATGCACGCTTTTTGCTGGTCTTCCTGCGCGGCGGGTACGACTGCGCCAGCCTGCTCGTGCCCACCTCCAGCAGCTACTACTACGAGACGCGGCCCAACATCGCCATCGCCAAGCCAGGCGAAGCCGGGGGCGCGCTGCCGCTCACCGCGGACTGGGGCCTGCACCCGGCGCTGGCGGGCTCGCTGATGCCGCTGTACGAGAAGAAGCAGGTGGCGTTCGTGCCGTTCTCGGGCACCGAAGACCTCACGCGCAGCCACTTCGACACGCAGGACAGCATCGAGCTGGGCCAGCCCGTGGGCGGGCGGCGCGACTACCGCTCGGGCTTTCTCAACCGCCTGGCCACCGAACTGGGCGTGCAGCCGCGCTGGCACGACCACCTGTCGCCCATGGCCTTCACCGACACGCTGCCGCTGGTGCTGCGTGGCGGCTATGACGTGCCCAACACCGCCCTGGGCGCCGCGGGCGCGGCCAAGCCTGGCATCGACGATCGGCAGGCCGGGCTGATCGCCTCGATGTACGGGGGCACGCCGCTGGCCGCCGCCGTGGCCGAGGGCTTTCAGACGCGCGACGAGGTGGCGCGCACCATGCAGGGCGAGATGGATGCCGCTAGCCGCAACGCGCTGAGCACCAAGGGCTTCGAAGGCACGGCGCGCCGCATGGCCCGGCTGATGCAGTCGCGCTACAACCTTGGCTTCGTGGACGTGGGCGGGTGGGACACGCACGTGGGCCAGGGCAACGCTACGGGCGCGCTGGCCAACCGCTTCGAGGAGCTGGGCCGGGGCCTCGCGGCCTTCGCCGACGAGATGGGGCCGGCGTGGAACCGCACCACGGTCGTCGCCATCAGCGAGTTCGGCCGCACCTTCCGCGAGAACGGCAACCGCGGCACCGACCACGGCCACGGCAGCGTGATGTGGGTGCTGGGCGGGGGCATCGCGGGCGGGCGCATCGCGGGCGAGCAGCAGGCGCTGACGGCCACCACCCTGTTCCAGAACCGCGACTATCCCGTTCTGAACGACTACCGCGCCGTGCTGGGCGGCCTGTTCGC
>NZ_BAAJYS010000706.1:0-1148 GCF_057543315.1 Acidovorax sp. KPB24-07 | reverse complement strand
CGCCCAGCTGCTCCACCCAGGCCCGGCGCGGCGGGCGCAGCGCGGCGTGCAGCAGCGTGGCCAGCCAGACCGCCAGGAAGGCCCGGATCTCCCACAGCGCGCGGCCGGGCAGCTCGGCAGGCAGCAGGCGGTTGGCATGGAGGTAGCCGATGCAGGCCACGCCGATGCCTGCCACGGCCGCGACATTCAGGGCCTCGATGGCGCGGTAGACGCCGGCCGTGGCACGGCCGAACTCATTGCCGCAGGCGCGGCGCCGCTTCACGCTGAACAGCACGGTGCCGGTGGCCACCATCACGGTGCCGAGCAGCCCGCTGGCGAAGTACAGCCACTTCATCGGCCAGCCACCGAAGCGGGCGAAGTGCAGCGACTCCATCACGGCGTGCACCTGCTCCGAGGCGAAGGCCGCGTCGGGGTCCGGCCGGCGCACCTGCAGCACGGCGCCGCTCACGCCGTCGAACACCGCGGTGGCCACCGGGTTCAGCAAGGCGCGGCGCTGGCCTGCGCCTGGCTCGGCTTCGCGGGGGCCGAGCACGCGCACCGTGGCATTCGCATCCTCCGGCGCCTCGACCACCACCATGCGCGGTGGCTGGCCCGTCAGGTCGCGGGCCCTTTGCAGCAGCGGTGCCAGATCGTGCAAGGCCGCGGGCCGGCCCGTGCAGGGGCGGCGCAGCGCTTCGCCCTCGCCGTGGTGCAGCTCGGCCTGGAACCGGGCATGGGCCGACTCGCCGCTGCCGTAGGCCGCTTGTAGTGGCCAGGGCATGTACGAGGTGTAGAAGATCGCCAGCCCGGTGTAGACGATCATGAACAGGAAGGGCAGCGTCAGCACGGCGGTGGCGTTGTGAGCGTCCATCCACGAGCGCTGGCCCTTGCCCGGCCGGAACGTGAAGAAATCCTGAAAGATGCGCCGGTGCACGACCACGCCGGACACCAGCGCCACCAGCATGGCCATCGACACCCAGCCGACCACCCAGAAGCCGAGCGCATTCCACTGCAGCATGTAGTGAACGACATGAAGTGGCGCCCGCCTTCGGTCGCCCGGCCCCAGGGCAGGGGCAGCACGGCACCGGTCACCGGGTGCAGCGCGGCCGTCTGGTTGGCGCGGCCATCGCGCCACGCCAGCAGCAGGGCATCGCCCGGGCGCTGGGGCA
>NZ_BAAJYS010000705.1:0-1150 GCF_057543315.1 Acidovorax sp. KPB24-07 | reverse complement strand
GGCCGCAGGGGCTGGCGCCCAGCGAGCAGCGCATCGCGGGCTGGCGCGAGGCGCTGGCCGAGGCCGGCGCGTCCTCCGAAGGCATGCTGTCGCACGGCAACTTCACCAGCCAGGGCGGCTACGAGGCGATGCAGGCGCTGTTCCGTGCTCCTTCCGCACCAAGCGCCGTCTTCGTGTGCAACGACCTCATGGCCATGGGCGCGCTGTGCGCCGCGAACGAGCGGCAGCTGCGCATTCCCGATGCCCTGTCGGTCGTCGGCTTCGACGACATCGAACTGGCCGCCTTCACCAGCCCGCCGCTCACCACCATCGCCCAGCCCAAGCTGCGCATCGGCACGCTGGCGGTGGACATGCTGCTCGAACGCATCGACGGCAAGCGGCAGGAGCCGCGCCAGATGCTGCTGCAACCCGAACTGCGCGTGCGGGCTTCCACGGCCCGGTACCTTTTTTCCTGACCCTGCCGGGCTCCTTTCCTTTTTTTTGTCCCTTCTTTCCCGCGCATGAACGCCGCCTCTCCCTCCCGCCCCCGCATTGCCGTCGTCGGCAGCCTCAACATGGACCTGGTGCTGCGCGTGCCCCAGGCGCCCGGCGCCGGCGAAACCGTCATGGCGCACTCGCTGAACCACATTCCCGGCGGCAAGGGCGGCAACCAGGCCGTGGCGTGCGCCCGCCTGGGCGCGGACGTGCACCTGTTCGGGCGCGTGGGCGCCGACGGCAACGGCCAGGCGCTGCGGGCAGCGCTTGACGCCGACGGCATCGACCACTCGGGTGTGCAGACCGACGACAGCGCCCCGACCGGTCTGGCCGCCATCGTGGTGGACGACGCGGCGCAAAACCGCATCGTCGTGGCCGCTGGGGCCAACCTGCAGTTCGTGCTGGACCCCGCCACCCTGGCACCCGCGCTGCAGGGTGCGGCCTGCCTGGTCGCCCAGTTCGAAGTGCCGCTGCCCCAGGTGCTGGCCGCGGCCGCCCAGGCGCACGCCGCCAGCTGCCGCGTGGTGCTGAACCCCTCGCCCATGCAGCCCCTGCCCGATGCGCTGTGGCCGCTGGTGGACACGCTGGTCGTGAACGAGGTCGAGGCCGCCGCCCTGGTGGGTGGTGCTGTCCAGACCCCGGACGAGGCGGCGCACGCCGCCCGGCGGCTGCGCGC
>NZ_BAAJYS010000704.1:0-1151 GCF_057543315.1 Acidovorax sp. KPB24-07 | reverse complement strand
CACCGTGGCCGCCGCATCGCCGCCCTGCGCGCCCACGCCGGGAATCAAGAGCGGCAACGTGGGCGCCAGGGCGCGCACGCGCTCGATCTCGGCGGGGTAGGTGGCGCCCACCACCAGGCCCAGCTGGCCGTTGGTGTTCCACGGGCCCTGGGCGAGGCGCGCGACGTGCTCGTACAGCAGCGGCTGCCCGTCCACGCTGGCCAGTCGCTGGTTCTGCAGGTCGTCGCCGCCCGGGTTGGAGGTGCGGCACAGCAGGA
The DNA here is from genome assembly GCF_057543315.1 of Acidovorax sp. KPB24-07. Lineage (NCBI taxonomy): Bacteria > Pseudomonadati > Pseudomonadota > Betaproteobacteria > Burkholderiales > Comamonadaceae > Acidovorax > Acidovorax sp. KPB24-07. Next base: position 894 of record NZ_BAAJYS010000704.1, on the reverse strand, counting down.
AGGCGCCCTTGCCGTGGTAGGCCAGGTAGGGCTCGATGGAATCGAAGCCCATGAAGGGCGAGAGCGTCACCGCATCGGCGCCGTAGCGCTCGAAGGCCTCGCGGGCGTACTGCCCGGCGGTGGAGCCGATGTCGCCGCGCTTGGCGTCCAGCACCACCGGCACGTGCGGCGCGGTGGCGCGCATGTGGGCCATGAGGCGTTCGAGCTGGTCTTCGGCGCGGTGCGCGGCGAAATAGGCGATCTGCGGCTTGAAGGCGCAGGCCAGGTCGGCGGTGGCATCGACGATGGCGGCGCAGAAGTCGTAGATCTTGCGGGCGTCGCCGCGCATCGCTGCGGGAAACCGGTCGGGTTCGGGGTCCAGGCCCACGCACAGCATGGAGTCGTTCTGCGCGGCCGCGCCCTGCAGCATGTCGATGAAGGTCATGGGGCGCGATTTTAGGGGGCGGGGCCGCCGGTGGCGTCGCGAGCGCCGCCGCGTCCGTCCCGGCACAATGCCGCGCATGCCTGCCCTGTCTCCCCGCCAGCTCGTCGCCCTGGTCCTCGTCACCCTCATCTGGGGCTTCAACTGGCCAGTCATGAAGCTCGGCGTGGCGGGCTTTCCGCCGCTGGCCTTCCGCGCGATCTCGCTGTGGCTCGGCCTGCCGGTGCTGGCCCTGGCGCTGGTGCTGCTCAAGGCCCCGTTCGCCGTGCCGCGCAGGTACTGGCTGCCGCTGGCGGGCCTGGGGCTTGTCAACATGGTGCTGTGGCACGCCTTCAGCATCACGGCCATTCCGTCGCTGTCCAGCGGGCGCGCGGCCATCCTGGGCTACACCATGCCGATCTTCTCGGCCGTGCTGGGCGCGCTGTGCTTCGGCCACCGCCTGGCGCCGCGCGCCTGGGCGGGCGGTGGCGGCG
>NZ_BAAJYS010000703.1:0-1152 GCF_057543315.1 Acidovorax sp. KPB24-07 | reverse complement strand
ACCCACAACGGCCGCCACCAGGCGCTGCTCGACGACCTGCTGGCGCGCCTGTCCACCCTGGTGCGCGACCCGCAGACCCGCACCTTCATCGCCGAGACCATCGTGCAGTGGATCAAGCGCGAGCACCCGCTGAAGGAAAAGGTACTGCCCACCGACTGGCTGAGCGAGAAGGGCGCGGGCGCCATCGCCCAGGCCATCGAGAACCTGCTGGCCGAGGTGGCCGGCAACCCGGCCCACCAGCTGCGCGGCACGCTGGACGGGGCGGTGCAGCGGCTGGTGGAGCGCCTGCAGTCCGACCCGGAATGGGCCGAGCGCGGCATGGCGATCCGCCACTACCTGCAAAACGACGCCACCCTGGGGCGCTACGTGCAGACGCTGTGGACCAGCCTGCGCGAGCGCCTGCAGCGCGACCTGGCCGACGAGGACTCGGCGGTCTCGCGCAAGGTGGCGGCCATGGGCCAGTGGCTGGGCCTGTCGCTCGCGGGCGATCCGGCGCTGCGGGTGCGGCTGAACGTGCGGCTGGAGCTGTGGGCGGCGCAGTGGGCGCCCGAGCTGTCGCAGTTCGTGGCCGAGCACATCCGCAACACCGTGGACCGCTGGGACGCCCAGGAGCTGGCGCGCCTGGTGGAGCTGCACATCGGCAGCGACCTGCAGTACATCCGCATCAACGGCACGGTGGTGGGGGGCTTCATCGGCCTGCTGCTGTTCGTCCTGTCGCATGCGGACGATCTGGCGCAGGGCGTGGGCGCCCTGTTCGCCGGCTGAGGGGCCGGCGCCCTGCGGTGTGGTTGCCGGCCGGTATGGCCGGCGGGCTTTCAGCGGTTGCCGCCGCGCGGGGTCTGTTCGGCGGCCTGGGCCTTGGCGATGGCCAGGATCACCTCGCGCGCCAGGCGGCGCTTGGGCACGGGCAGCTTCAGGTAGGTCTCGAACAGTTCGCGGTCCTCGTACCCCAGGTTCACGTGCCAGCGGGCGGCTTCTTCGCGCGCCTGCGGCGTGGGCGTGCCGAAGGCCAGTTCCTGCACCGGCATGCGCAGCCACTCGGCCAGGGTGATGAGCTTGCGGGCATCGGGCATGGTTTCGCCCAGCAGCCAGCGGCGCACGCCATGCAGGGTCATGGGCTTGCCCCAGTGGCGGGTGTTGAACTCCCGCTCG
>NZ_BAAJYS010000702.1:0-1153 GCF_057543315.1 Acidovorax sp. KPB24-07 | reverse complement strand
GCGTGCTGCTGGCGCGCGCGCTGGCCGTGCAGGCCGAGGTGCTGCTGATGGACGAACCCCTGGCCAACCTCGATCCCCCGCACCAGGCCGACTGGCTGCACGCCATGCGCGCGCTGGCGGCGGGCGGCGGCACGGTGGTGAGCGTGCTGCACGAGGTGTCGCTCGCGCTGCAGGCCGATGACATGGCCATCATGGACCGCGGCCGCATCGTGCACCATGGCGCCTGCGCCGATCCGGCCACCCATGCTGCGCTGCAGGCCGTATTCGACCAGCGCATCCAGGTGCAGCAGGTGGCGGGCCTGTGGGTGTCGCTGCCGCGCATCGACTAGGGCCCGGCCGGCGTCCCGACCACCGCTTTCGCCCCTTTTTTTCGAACGACTTCCGAGACATTGCGCATGCAGATCGAAACCCCTCCCGCCGAACGGCGCTCCGAAAAACCCGACGGCGAGCGCCGCGGCATCGTGCTGGTCAACACCGGCAACGGCAAGGGCAAGAGCACCGCCGCGTTCGGCCTCGCCCTGCGCGCCCACGGGCGCGGCAAGCCGGTCAAGATCTTCCAGTTCATGAAGGTGCCCACCGCGCGCTTCGGCGAGCACCGCATGTTCGAGCAGCTGGGCATCCCCATCGAGGGCCTGGGCGACGGCTTCACCTGGAAGAGCCGCGACATCGACCAGTCGGCCGAACTGGCCCGCGCCGGCTGGGAGCGCGCGCGCGCCGCCGTGCTGGGCGGCGAATTCTTCCTGGTGGTGCTGGACGAGATCACCTACCCGCTCATCTACGGCTGGCTGCCGCTCGACGAGGTGCTGCAGGTGCTGCGCGACCGCCCGCGCCATGTGCACGTGGTGCTCACCGGCCGCCGTTGCCCGCCCGAGGTGATCGAGCTGGCCGACACGGTGACCGAGATGGGCATGGTCAAGCACGCGTTCCAGGCCGGCGTGCCTGCGCAGCGCGGCATCGAGGATTGAGCCCCGCCGACCGCCCCCGCGCCGCGATGCCATCCCCCACGCCGCCCAACGGAGGTGCGCAGGGCTCCGCCTTCTCCGCAGAGGAGCGCGCCGCCGTGTACCGCGCCATCCGCGAGCGCCGCGACATGCGCCACTTCGCGGGCGGGCAGGTCGCGCCCGAGGTGCTGGCGCGGCTGCTGGAGGCCGCG
>NZ_BAAJYS010000701.1:0-1158 GCF_057543315.1 Acidovorax sp. KPB24-07 | reverse complement strand
GCGGGCACGACACCGGCACGGCCCTGCGCATCCTGCGCAGGTGGTGATGGAGCGGCTGGTGCGCCTCGATTGCGAACAGGGCCGCGCCCGCTGGCCGACATCACGCGGGCCACCACCGAGCTGGCCGAACTGGCCCTGGACCAGGCCTGCGTGCAGGCCCGCGAAGCGCTCGACGCCCGCCACGGCGCCCCACGCGGCCCCGAGGGCCAGCCGGTCGAGCTGTGGATCATCGGCATGGGCAAGCTGGGCGCGCGCGAGCTGAACGTGTCCAGCGACATCGACCTGATCTACGTGTACGAACACGACGGCGAGACCGCCGGCAACGCCGAGGGCCGCAACCGCATCTCCAACCACGAGTACTTCGGCCACGCCGTCAAGGCCATCTACGGCCTGATCGGCGACACCACCGAGCACGGCTTCGTCTTCCGGGTGGACCTGGCGCTGCGGCCCAACGGCAACTCCGGCCCGGCGGCCGTTTCGCTGGCCGCGCTGGAGGAATACCTGCAGGTGCAGGGCCGCGAATGGGAGCGTTTCGCCTGGCTCAAGAGCCGCGTGGTCGCGCCGCGCAGCAGCGTCATCGGCGAGCCGGTGCAGGCCCTGCGCGGCGTGGTGCTGCCCTTTGTCTTCCGGCGCTACCTGGACTACAGCGTGTTCGACGCGCTGCGCTCGCTGCACCGGCAGATCCGCGACCACGCCGCCAAGCGCAGCGCCGGCCACCCCGAGCGCGCCAACGACGTGAAGCTCTCGCGCGGCGGCATCCGCGAGATCGAATTCACCGTGCAGCTGCTGCAGGTGGTGCGCGGCGGGCAGTTCCCCGAGCTGCGCTGCCGCCCCACGCTGGAGGCGCTGCAGCGCATCTCACGCGCCGGCCTCATGCCGCAGGAGACGGCCGAGGCGCTGGCCGCGGCCTACACCTTCCTGCGCCAGGTGGAGCACCGCATCCACTACCTGGACGACCAGCAGACCCACGTGCTGCCCACGCGCGACGACGACCTGGCCTGGATCGCCCAGACCCTGGGCCTGGGCACCTGCGCCTTCCTGCACCAGCTCGATGCGCACCGCGAACTCGTGGCGCAGGAGTTCGACACGCTGCTGGGCGGCGCCGGCAAGAAGCAGTGCACCAAGGGCGGCTGCGGCGGCCCGCGCGCCGGCGCGCCG
>NZ_BAAJYS010000700.1:0-1163 GCF_057543315.1 Acidovorax sp. KPB24-07 | reverse complement strand
GCAGGTCCATGAGCGGCGTGGCGCCGCGCGCCAGTTGCCGGCGCTGCCACGCGATGAAGACGGCCAGGGCCGCGAAGGCCGCCAGCAGCAGCGCGCCGGCCTGCAGGCCTGGCCCGCCGTGCAGCGCCACCAGGCCGTTGAGCAGGCACAGCGTGCCGACCGCGCCCAGCACCAGCCCGCGCCAGTCCAGCGCGTTGCCGGACTGGCCGGCCACGGCGCCGCCGGGGCTGCTGACCGGCACGAACCGATAGGCCAGTGCGATGGAGGCGATGCAGAACGGCACCACCATGAAGAAGATCGAGCGCCAGCCGAACCAGTCCACCAGCAGCCCGCCGATGCTCGGGCCGATGGCCGGTGCCAGGACCACGCCCATGCCGAAGATGCCGCTTGCGCGGCCCTGCTCGTGCGGCTGGAAGGCGTAGAGGATGATGACCGCCGGAATCGGCTGCACCACGCCCGCGGCCAGCCCTTCGAGCACCCGGGCGGCCAGCACCAGCCCGTAGTGGCTGGCCACGCCGCCGCCGATGCCGCCCACCAGCAGCAGCACCATGGCGCCCACGTAGGTCGCGCGGTAGCCGAAGCGGGCCAGCAGCCAGGGGGTGGTGAGCATGGCGACCGTGGTGGCCACCATGAAACCCGACGACACCCACTGCGCGCGTTCCTGGCCGAGCGTGAAGTAGTGGCTCATGTCGGGAATGGCCACGTTCACGATGGTCGACGACATGATGGAGGCCATCGTGCCGACCATCACGGACAACAGGAGCAGCCACCGGTAGCGCTCGCCGTACCGTTCGCGCAGCAGGGCGGTGGAGCCGGGACCGGTCATCGGGCGGAAATCGGGCAGGGGCCGGCCGGATCAGGTCCGTTCGGACCAGAGCTTTCCGCCAGTGGCCCAGTTCTCGCGCTTGACGTCGGTGATGAGGATGTCCACCGAGTCGGGCGAGCCGCCGAGGATTTCCACCGACACGCGGGTGATCTCTTCCACCAGCTTCTTCTTCTGTTCGATGGTGCGGCCTTCCATCATTTCGATGTGGTACGTCGGCATGTCGGTCCTTCAGGGAGTTCAAAAAAGGGAGCGGCCATCATATCGGCGCGCCGGTTGCCGCGCCCTGTGGCGCGGAGCCCGTTCCGGCCGCGCACCGGGGGGCACAGGCAGGCGGTGC
>NZ_BAAJYS010000699.1:0-1164 GCF_057543315.1 Acidovorax sp. KPB24-07 | reverse complement strand
CCGCTGGGAGGCCGCGCTGCTGCGCAAGGCCCTGCGCAAGGAGCAGGCCGAGCGCTTCGAGCAGGTGCGGCTGGCGGCGGCGGGGCCGGCCGGCCTGTAGGAGACGTCAGAGACGCGGTGGCCGTGCGCCGGTGCGCGCACGGCTTCGCATGGTGGCATGCCCCGGTCGGGCCTGCCGCCCACCATGCTCCCCCACCGCCCGCCCGAGGGCGGGGCGCCAGAGGGAGCGAGCCATGGAAACGACCGACCGGGCCGCTTCCCGCCAGAGCCTCGAACACCCGTTGCCATGCGCCGCTGCGAGGCCGGCGCGAGTGGCGGGGCTGGACCGCCTGCCCGTGGGTGGTTTCCATCCGCCTCGGCCCATCCACCGCATCGCGCGTCAACGCGGATCGAAACGGATCCAGGGTGTCGCCACATCGGGGTTCGGGTTGACTACCCACCAGTGGGCGTACACGCTGACCCCCATCTCGTTGGCGAGCGATTGCGCCAGGCTGAACCGCCCCGGCATGCCGGCGAAGCAGGTGACGAGCTTGATGGGCTGGTTCGTTCCGGTGGCACCATAGCCTTCCTGCCTGAGGAAGGCTGCCAGCGTCTGGGCGGACACAGGGCGGTTGATGGGTGTGCCGTTGGGTGCGGTCCACTCCACCATCGCGCTGCCGGCAATGCCGTGGGTCGCCACCACGTCCACGCTGGTGCCGTTGATGGTGGTGAGGTTCTGCTCGAACGTGGCGCGCTGCACAGGATCCAGGTGGGTCCAGGTATTTTCCATGGACTGGGTGACAGGGTCGTTGGGCATCAGGATCCGTACTTTTCCCCTCAGCATCCCGTCCCCGGCGTTTCTCGGAAAATTGGGATTGGCCGCCGGGTCCGGGAAGGACGGGATCTGCGTGTGCTCCGTGAGCGGTGTCGGGTTGACCCCCAGCGATTTGCCGCCGGTGAAAAAGGTCAGGTGCGCACCTGCCGCCATGAGTCCCGCCCCGCCGCCCGCGATGCCGCCAATGGCGATGTTCAGCAACGTGGCGCGGCTGAAGAAGGGCTGCCCGGACATATAGGCGGAAACACCGGAGCCGCCGCGGCCCCCGCCACGCCACCGGAAATGCCGGACACCACCGAGATCGATATCGTGGTGGCCGCCTTGCCGGCGCCGACGGCCAGCGCGGCGCG
>NZ_BAAJYS010000698.1:0-1171 GCF_057543315.1 Acidovorax sp. KPB24-07 | reverse complement strand
TCAGGCCGCAGGCGGCACGGCGGACGTCGTGGGCCTCGTGGGCGTGGAGGCGGGCATCGGCAGGCGCAGCAAGGCGCGGACGAAGCCGTGGTCGGAGCGCGTGCGGTCGCGCCCCTCGTGCAGGTGGTCGTTGAAGTAATCGACCCGCCGCACGTCGCCGGTGTTCGGGCCCGACCGGGCGCTGGGCACGAACTCCTCGCTGACCAGGATCTGGTCCAGCACCGCGGGCATGCCCTGGTGGATGTGCGAGTAGGCCACGTCCTTTTTCAGGGCGGCGTCGCCCTGCACGTCGTAGGCGTTGTACAGGGCCACGTCGCGCGCGCTGCGGTCGTAGGCGACCTCGGTGGTCGCGCAGATGAGCTGCGTGGTCACGCTGTCGGGCGTGTCGTTGAAGTCGCCCAGCAGCACCAGCGGCACGTCGGTGCGCTGCAGCAGGTCCACGACCAGGCAGCGCAGCGCCGCCGCTTCCACGCCGCGCATGATGAGCGAGCGCAGCGAAGCCAGGGCCGCGACCTTGCGGTCGTCGCGGTCCTCCAGCGGCTGCCCGAGGGCGTCGAGCAGGAACTTGGGGCGTTTGGATTTGAGGTGCGCCGTGACCACGTTCACCGTCTGGCCGTGCTTCATGCGCAGGGTGGCCAGCAGGGGCGGGCGTTCGAACCGGTGGTGCGTTCCCAGGCCCGGCACATCGACCGCCAGCGCGGGCGGAAACTCCGCTATCGAGCGCAGCGATTCGACGCGCAGCCGCGTGGCGATGCCCACGCGCGGCGTGCCCTGGGCGCCGTGCGAGGCGCCGGTGTTCTCGGCGCCGGGCACGCTCACGAAGTCGTAGCGCAGGCCGCTGCGGCCGATGGCCGTCTGCAGCGCCTGTTCGTCCCACACCTCCTGCACGGCCAGCACATCGGCATTCAGCGCGCGCAGGCGCCCGCCGAGCCAATCGACCTTGCGTTCGAATTCGGCCTGGGTGTAGGCGTCCTGGTTGGGATAGAACACCCGCCCGGGCAGGGCCAGGTTCAGGGTGTTGCAGGTGGACACCAGCAAGGTGTCCATGGGCCGCGCGGGATCGGCAGGGCGCATGCGTTCCTCAGGATCGGGGCGCGGGCCGGCTGCGGCCGTGCACGGGCGGGGCCGGTGCTTCAGCGGCCGTAGCCGCCACCGCCACCACCCCGGGGGC
>NZ_BAAJYS010000697.1:0-1173 GCF_057543315.1 Acidovorax sp. KPB24-07 | reverse complement strand
CGGGCACCGCCGCCGCGCGGCCACTGGGGCGGCACCGGCGCGAAAGCCATCGCCTCGCGCAGGCCCGACCAGGCGGGTGCGGGCTGGGGGGCTAAAAAGCGCAGTGCGCCTTGCGGGGCCTGCGCATAGGGCACGCCGCGAAACACGGCGACGCCATGGTCAAGGCGCCCCTGCAGCCCACCTCCGTGGGAAAGGTGCACGCACGGCACGGTATCCAGAGTCATTCAGTGGCCAATCCCAGTTTGTCGATCAACGGTTTCCAGACCGAAGTATCGCGTGCCGCCCAGGTGCGCGCATCCCCCGGGACGGACGTGGCCAGCGTCACGTTCATGGCCTCCATCCGCGCGCGGTAGGACGCATCGCCGCTGCGGCATTTCTCGGTCGCGGCGTTCAGCGTGCCCAGCAGCGCGGGCGGCGTGCCGGCCCGGGCCACCACGGCGATCCACGCGGTGCGGGCCAGGTCCTTGGCGGCCGGCAGGGCCTCGCCGATCGAAGGCACATCCGGCAGCAAGGGCGAGCGCTGCGGCGCGAACACCGCCAGGGGCACGAGCTTGCCCGACCTGGCATGCGGCGCGGCCGTGCCGATGACCAGCGTCATCGCCTGGATCTGCTGGCCCATGAGGGCCGTGAGGCCAGCGCCCTCGCCCACGAAGGGCACGTGCGTGCCGGACACGCCCATGCGGTCGAGCAGCGCCGAGGTCAGCAGGTGCGCCGGGCTGCCCTTGCCGGGCGAGCCGAAATCGAGCCCGCCCGGGTGGGCCCTGGCCTGGTCCGCCAGCTGCGCCAGCCGCGTGATGCCCAGCCCCGCCGGCACGGCCAGCACCAGCGGCGTGCTGCCCAGCACCGCCACGCTGTCGAAGTCGTGCAGCGGGTCGTAGGGCGGCTGCCGGTAGACGTAGGGCGTGATGGTCATCTGCGACATGCCGATGGTCATCAGCGTGTAGCCGTCGGCCGGCTGGGACTTGAGCGCATTGACCGCCAGGATGCCGTTGGCCCCCGGCTTGTTCTGCACCACCACGGGCTGGCCCATCTCGCGCGCGGCGCAGTCGGCCCAGGCGCGCGTCATCGCATCGGACGCGCTGCCCGGCGGCTGCTGGGCGATGAGCTGGATCGGCTTGGCAGGGTAGCCCGCGGGCTGGGCGCCGGCCGCGAAAGCCAGCGACGCGAACGCGG
>NZ_BAAJYS010000696.1:0-1177 GCF_057543315.1 Acidovorax sp. KPB24-07 | reverse complement strand
CTACTACCTGGCCCGGCCCGCCGGTGCCCAGGCGCCGGCCGTGGGCACGCCCGGGGCCTGGGCGGTGCAGCGCTGCGTGGTGTGCGAGCGCGAGTACGAGGCGCCCGACATGGCGCAATGCCCCGCCTACCGCGGCACCATCTGCTCGCTGTGCTGCACGCTGGATGCGCGCTGCGGCGACATGTGCAAGCCCCACGCGCACCTGGCCGTGCAGTGGAGCGCGGCCCTGCGCTGGGTGCTGCCGCGGCGGGTGTGGCGCATGCTCGACACGGGCCTGGGCCACTTCCTGCTGCTGATGCTGGTGATCGCCCCGCTGCTGGCCGCGGTGTTCGGGCTGTTCTACCACCAGGAGCTGCAGACGCTCACCCCCCTGGCGCCCGACAGCGGCCCGGGCACCGCCGCCGTGCCGGGCACGCATGCCGCGCTGCGCTCGGGGCTGCTCAAGGCCTATCTGGCGCTGCTGGTCATCTCGGGCATCGTGGCCTGGTGGCTGGTGCTGGCGCACAAGAGCCGCAAGGTCGCGCAGGAGGAATCCAACCGCCAGACCCACCTGCTGCAGCGCGAGATCCACCTGCACCGCCAGACCGACCAGGCCCTGCAGGAGGCCCGCCGCATCGCCGAGCACGCGCGCTCGCAGGCCGAGCAGGCGCGCGGCGTGGCCGAGGAAGCGCGCGAGGAGGCCGAGGGCGCCCGGCTGCTGGCCGACCAGGCCAACCAGGCCAAGAGCCGCTACATCAGCGCCATCAGCCACGAACTGCGCACGCCGCTCAACAGCATCCTGGGCTATGCCCAGCTCATGGGCGAGGACGCCGCCGTGCCGCCGCACCGCCAGCAGGCCGTGAGCGTGATCCGCCGCGGCGGCGAGCATTTGCTGTCGCTCATCGAGGGCACGCTGGACATCGCCCGCATCGAAAGCGGCAAGCTCACGCTGCAGGTGCGCCCCATGCGCTTTGCCGACTGCCTGCACGAGATGTGCGACATGTTCGAGCCGCAGGCGCGCGCCAAGGGGCTGGCGTTCCGCTTCGAGCCGCAGGGCACCTGGCCCGAGTGGGTGCGCGGCGACGACAAGCGCGTGCGCCAGATCCTCATCAACCTCATCGGCAACGCCATCAAGTTCACCGCCAGCGGCCATGTGCGGCTGGCGGTGCGGCACGCGCGCGAGCTGGCCCTGATCGAG
>NZ_BAAJYS010000695.1:0-1178 GCF_057543315.1 Acidovorax sp. KPB24-07 | reverse complement strand
CCCCGCGCCCGTCGAACAGCGTGATCGCGTCGCCGGGCTGCAGGCGCAGCACCTGCACGTGGCGCGCGGCCGAAGGCGGCAGCGCCAGCGCGGCGCCGCCCGCCAGGGGCAAGGGGCAATGGAAACGGGGCATTTGCTACTATTTTTATAGCTACACGCCCTAGTACTGATTGCGGCGGTAGCGGTTTTGACTCAAACTCTTCCGAAAGCGAAGCCGGTGGCTTCCTGCGTTCCTTCGATCTCGTCCACCAGCCGCAGCAGCGGCTTGAGCTCGCGGTAGCGGCTGGCCGTCGAGCGGATGTAGCCGATGAAACGCGGCGTGTCCGCCAGGTACTTGGGCTTGCCGTCGCGCAGCGTGATCCGCGCGAAGATGCCGGCCACCTTCAGGTGCCGCTGCAGACCCATCCATTCGACCGCGCGGTAGAACTCGCCGAAGTCCGCGCCCCAGCCGCTGGCGCTCGCCGCACCGACCAATCCCGACTTTCGCGCTTTTTCCCAGTAACGCACGGTAATGTCGATGACGAAATCCTCTTCCCAGCTGATGAACGCATCGCGCAGCAGGCTGGCGATGTCGTAGGTGATGGGGCCGTGCACCGCATCCTGAAAATCCAGTACGCCCAGCGGCCCGCCCGCCGGGGGCGCCATGAGGTTGCGCATCATGAAGTCGCGGTGCACGAACACGCTGGGGGCTTCCAGATTGTTGGCGACCAGCACGTCGAAGGTCTTGGCGAGCACGCCCTGCTGCGCCTCGGTGAGCGCCACGCCGCGGTGGCGCGCCAGGTACCAGTCGGGAAAAAGGGCCAGTTCGCGCCGCAGCAGGGCCTCGTCGTAGGGCGGCAGCACGCCGGGGCGCGAGGCCTGCTGCCATTGCAGCAGCACGTCGCTGGCCTGCAGGTACCAGGCGTGCGCCGCCTCGGGCGCCGCGGGGTCCAGCCGCTCGATGACCGTCTGCGCGCCCAGGTCGGACAGCAGCATGAAGCCGTGGGGAGCGTCCCAGGCCAGCACCTCGGGCACGTGCAGGCCCGCGTCGGCCATCAGGCGCTGCACGTGGGCGAAGGGGCGGCAATCCTCCTTGTCCGGCGGGGCGTCCATCACGATGCGGCTGGTGCCGTCGGCGGCGTCGATGCGCAGGTAGCGGCGAAAGCTCGCGTCCGCCGAGGCGGGCGCAGGCTCGCGGG
>NZ_BAAJYS010000694.1:0-1178 GCF_057543315.1 Acidovorax sp. KPB24-07 | reverse complement strand
CGACCCCGGCTCTCGACCAGTTGCCGGCGCCGCGCGCGGGTCCACGGCCGGCCCAGGACCGGCGCGCCGGCCAGGTGGACTACGGCGTCGATGCGCGTCTCGCCCGGAATGTCCCCCAGGCGGTCCAGCGCCCAGACCTGCGGGCCGAAGGTCGCGCGGGCCTGCAGCGGATCGCGCGTCCAGACGATCACGCGCCGGCCTTCGCCTTGCAGCCGGCGCACCAGCGCCGTGCCGATGAAGCCGGTGGCGCCCGTCACCAGCACCGCAGGCCCGTGGGCGACAACGGGCAGGGGTTCAGCGGATGGCACGGCCGCCCGCAGCCGCACGACGGCGAACGCATTGCGCACGCTCCAGGCCAGCACCACCACGGCCGCCACCGTGAACAGCCAGGACCAGGCCCCGTGCCCGACCCGCACCACGCCGGTCGGCAGGGCCGCATGCGCCGCGAACAGGGGCGCGATCACGCCGACCAGCACGCCATAGCTCACCGCCAGCAGCGTGTGGAGCACCCGCTCGGCGGGGGGCAGGCGGCGGCTGCGGTCCTCCTCCAGGAAGTCCGCCGCGGTGATCACGATCTCCACCGCCAGCAGGGCCGTCGGCAGCAGCACCCACCAGCCCTGCCACTGCACCCAGGCGAATCCCAGGAAGAGCACGCCGTAGAGGGCCTCGCGCGCCGCATGCAGCAGCAGCTCGTGGCGGGCCGAGGTGCGCTGCGGCAGGCGGGCGGACCACTCGTGGTGCCAGAGGTTGTCGAACGCCCCCATCAGGGCCTGCACCGTCAGAACGATGAAAACGATGTCCATGGAATCACTCCTCGGGATCGGTGAACACACCGGTTTGAAAAAACGTGCAGCCCCACAGCGGGTGCGCCATGTCCAGGGTGAAGCGGAACGTGCCCGGCCCTTCGTCGCGGTGCTCGACCCGGCACCGCCCCGGCGTGAGCCCATCGGGAATGGGCACGCAGAACGCGCCCAGCGCCAGGAAATAGCGGCGGCTGTAGAACACCAGGGCCCCGTCCTCCACCACCACGTCGAGCGCCATGGACAGCCCGCCGCTCGTGCGCTCCTGCAGGCCGCCGTCCGGGCCGCGCAGCTTGGTCGAGCGCACGACGGCGGCGTCGCGCCGCCCCGGCAGGCGAAGGTGGCGCTCCCACACGACACCGCCGCGTGCGTCGCAGT
>NZ_BAAJYS010000693.1:0-1190 GCF_057543315.1 Acidovorax sp. KPB24-07 | reverse complement strand
ACACCACGCGCAGGTCGCGCGTGCCGGCGTAGGCCTGTTCGCTGAATGCGCCGCGGCACACGGCTCCGTCCGGCAGGCGGGCCACCAGCGTGTTGCGGGCCTGCAGCGCGGTGAGGTACACCACGCCGTCCCAGCCCACCACCGTGGGCACGTTGCCCTGCTCGTGGACCACGGCGGTGCCGGCTGGCAGCGGCGCGCCCCGGCCGTCCACCAGCGTGATGGTGGCGGTGCGCACGCGCATCACCGGCAGCCGCACCAGGGTGCCGGTGCCGCGCGCCACCGCCACGCGCTTTTCCAGGTTGGGGGTGTGCACGTCCGCCGGCAGCGAAAGCGGGTCGATCTCGTAGCGGCCTTCGTAGTAGGCCGGCACCTCCGGCACGAGCAGGTAGCCGCGGGCGTTGGTGCGGCCCACCCGCTGGTGGTTGAAGAGCACCGGCACGTCCGCCATGCCGTCCGTGGACACCAGCGCGAAGCCGTCGCTGATGCGGTTGGAGGCGAAGGCGTAGCCGTCCATCAGCCCGATCGATCCGGCCGCGCCCGCGAAGCGCGTGCCGTGGCCGGCCATGCCGTAGGCGCCGCCCTGCACCGTCATGGTGTCGCCGCGGTAGAGCGCCGAGGCCTGGCTGTAGCGGTTCGCCTGGCCGCCCACGGTGTGGCCCAGGTTCCAGCCGAAGCCGCCGTCCGATGGCACGGTGCGCTGCACGCTGGCCTGGGCCTGCGTGGTGCCGTCGCCGTAGCGGGCCACGGCGGTCTGCGCGCTCGACTGGGGCCCGAGCACGTAGGTGAGCTGCAGGCGCATCTGCGTCTGGCCCGTCTCCAGCGTGCGGCCGGCGGTGAACGACAGGTAGCTGCGGTCCCCGAGCGGCGTGCTGTAGCCGGCGTAGGCCAGCCGGCTGCGCTGGCCCTCGCGGCTTTGCAGGTCCACCCAGCCCACGCTGAACGAGCCGCGCGCCACGTTCAGGCTGGCATCGAGCTGCCGCGTGCGGCGCGGCAGCTGAAAGCCGTCGTCGGCGTAGGTGCTGGCATCGCCGTAGCCGGGCGTGCGCTGCAGCTGCTGCAGCGAGATGCCGCCGCCCGTGCTCTGGAACTGGTAGCCCAGGCCGAGCTGCCAGCCGCTGCGGTCGCGCTGCGCCTGCCCCCGCGTGACGGAGGCATTGGCGACCCCCAGCAGGCCCCAGCCGCAGCCAGCC
>NZ_BAAJYS010000692.1:0-1192 GCF_057543315.1 Acidovorax sp. KPB24-07 | reverse complement strand
CGTGGGCGGCCGCCACCGCGGGCGGCGGGCCGGGCAGCACCCGCAACGCCCCTTCGGCCATCAGCTTGTCGCGCATGCGGCGCGTCATCGACTGCGTGCTGCCGTCGGCCGCGGTGAACAGGAACAGCGTGTGGTGCGGGCTCGACCAGGTCAGCTGCGTGTGCACGGCGCGCTGGTTGGAGATCAGTTCGACCCAGCTGCCCAGCGGAAAGTCGTTGGTGGCCTCGGCGCCGCTGGCGGCGGCATCGCCCCCCTCGTCGGCCACGCCGGGTTCGTGCAGCGAGCCATAGAGCGATTCCGGCGGCACGATGGTTTCCATGCCGTCCGGCTCTTCGGTGGACGCACCGGCCGGCTGCAAGGCCAGGCTGGCGGCGCGCTCCATCGCGGCCTGGTGCAGGCCGGCAATGCGCTCGAGCACGGCGCCTGCCATGGCCTCGGCATGGCCCACGCTGTCCAGGCCCTGGCGCACGGTGCCGAGCATGCGCGTGACGGTGCCGCCCAGCCGCTCGGGCTCGGCCGCGGCCACTTCGGGCTGGGCGATCCAGAACAGCTCGGGCACCAGGGCGAGGTAGCCGCCGGGGTCGCCATCGGCACTGCCGGGGTCGTCCATCTGCGCGAGCGCCACCACGTCGGCCCAGGGACCGGCGGCGAAATCGAGAATGTCCCGGGGCACCTGGTCCGCCCCCGCCAGCGCGCGGATGTCGGCCGCGATGCGCTTGGACAGGGCCTCGCGCTGCTGCACGCGCAGGGCGGCCTGCCGCTCGGCCTCCTGGGCCTCGCGCAACTGGCGCTCCTGCGACGCCCAGGCCGATTCGAGCGCCGTCAGCACGGTGGCGAAGGTGTCGGCGTCCTGGCTTTCGCTGGTGGCCAGGTGACTCACCGCCTCGTCCACGAGCCGCATGAAGCGGTCGAAACGGGGGTCGGCATCGGATTCGAAGTCCAGCGCGCGCTGCGTCAGCTCGTCCAGCAGACGGCGCGCGGGGTGTTTGTCGTCGGTGAAGAACCGCCGGTCGTGCCGCACCAGCTGCTTGATGGCGGGCCGCAGGTTCTGCACGGCCCGCTGGATGGGCGGGGGCAGCCGCTGGTCCTGCGCGATGTTGTCCATCATGCGGCTCACCACCTCGGTGGCCGTGCGCGACGGAGAGGGCGGCGCGGGGGCCGCGACCGGCGCCGGGACCGCGACGGCCGCGCG
>NZ_BAAJYS010000691.1:0-1194 GCF_057543315.1 Acidovorax sp. KPB24-07 | reverse complement strand
AAAATGGCAAAAGGTAAGTTCGAACGTACCAAGCCCCACGTGAACGTGGGCACCATCGGTCACGTGGACCATGGCAAGACGACGCTGACGGCGGCCATCGCCACGGTGCTGTCCTCCAAGTTCGGCGGCGAAGCCAAGGCATACGACCAGATCGACGCAGCGCCCGAAGAAAAGGCCCGCGGCATCACGATCAACACCGCTCACGTGGAATACGAAACGGCCAACCGTCACTACGCCCACGTGGACTGCCCCGGTCACGCCGACTATGTGAAGAACATGATCACCGGCGCTGCCCAGATGGACGGCGCCATCCTGGTGTGCTCGGCCGCTGACGGCCCCATGCCCCAGACCCGCGAGCACATCCTGCTGGCCCGCCAAGTGGGCGTGCCTTACATCATCGTGTTCCTGAACAAGTGCGACATGGTCGATGACGAAGAGCTGCTCGAACTCGTCGAAATGGAAGTGCGCGAACTCCTGGACAAGTACAACTTCCCAGGCGACGACACCCCCATCATCCGCGGTTCCGCCAAGCTCGCCCTGGAAGGCGACAAGGGCGCCCTGGGTGAAGAAGCCATCATGAAGCTGGCCGAAGCCCTGGACTCGTACATCCCCACGCCCGAGCGCGCTGTGGACGGCGCATTCCTGATGCCCGTGGAAGACGTGTTCTCGATCTCCGGTCGCGGCACCGTGGTGACGGGCCGTATCGAGCGCGGCATCATCAAGGTCGGCGAAGAAATCGAAATCGTCGGTATCCGCGACACGCAAAAGACCACCTGCACCGGCGTGGAAATGTTCCGCAAGCTGCTGGACCAAGGCCAGGCTGGCGACAACGTCGGTCTGCTGCTGCGCGGTACCAAGCGCGAAGACGTGGAACGCGGCCAAGTGCTGTGCAAGCCCAACTCCATCAAGCCGCACACGCACTTCACCGCCGAGGTGTACGTGCTGTCCAAGGACGAAGGTGGCCGTCACACGCCTTTCTTCAACAACTACCGTCCTCAGTTCTACTTCCGCACGACCGACGTGACTGGCGCCATCGAGCTGCCAGCCGACAAGGAAATGGTCATGCCCGGCGACAACGTGTCGATCACCGTCAAGCTGATCAACCCCATCGCCATGGAAGAAGGCCTGCGCTTCGCCATCCGTGAAGGCGGTCGTACCGTCGGCGCCGGCGTCGTGGCCAAGATCATTGCTTAA
>NZ_BAAJYS010000690.1:0-1195 GCF_057543315.1 Acidovorax sp. KPB24-07 | reverse complement strand
GGTGGCGGTGCACGAACTGTTCGAGCGCCAGGCGGCGGCGCAGCCCGATGCCCCCGCGTTGGTGTTCGGTCAGGAGGCGCTGAGCTACGGCCAGCTCAACGCCCGCGCCAACCAACTGGCGCACCGGCTGGTGAAGCTGGGGGTGCGGCCCGAGACGCGGGTGGGCATTTTGGTGGAGCGCAGCACCGAGATGGTGGTGGGCTTGCTGGGCATCCTGAAGGCCGGAGGGGCGTATGTGCCGCTGGACCCGGAGTACCCGCCGGAGCGGCTGGCCTACATGGTGCAGGACAGCGGCATCGGCCTGCTGCTCACGCAGCACCAGCATGGTGGCAAGGTGCCCGAGACGGCGGGCTTGCAGGTGCTGGAGCTGGACACGGAGCGGCTGACCGAGGAGCCCGAACACGACCCGCAGGTGGTGCTGCACGGCGAGAACCTGGCGTACGTCATCTACACCTCCGGCTCCACCGGGCGACCCAAGGGCGCGGCCATCCGCCACAGCGCGCTCCACAGCTGCATGGCCTGGATGCAGCAGACCTATGCGCTCAATGCGAGCGACACCGTGCTGCACAAGGCCCCATTCGGCTTTGACGTCTCGGTGTGGGAGACCTTCTGGCCCTTGACCACCGGCGTGCGGCTGGTGGTGGCCCAGCCCGGGGACCAGAGAGACCCCGAGCGGCTCGTGCAGCTCATCCGCCAGCACCAGATCACCACCTTGAACTTCGTGCCCTCCATGCTGCAGGCCTTCCTGGCGCACGAAGGCATCGAGCACCAGACGCGGCTGCGCTACATCATCTGCGGGGGCGAAGCCATGCCTGCGGCCACCCAGAGCGAAGCGCTGCAGCGGCTGCAAGGCGCCTCGCTGCAGAACCTGTACGGCCCCACGGAAACTACCATCCACGTCACGCAGTGGCAGTGCCGTGAAGACGGAGGCACGCAGGTGCCGATCGGGCGGCCGATCTCGGCCACGCAGGCGTGGGTGCTGGATGGGCAGTTGAACCCGGTGCCGCAGGGCGTGGCGGGAGAGCTGTACCTGGGAGGCATCAGCCTGGCGCGGGGCTACCTGGGGCGGCCGGGCCTGACGGCCGAGCGGTTCGTGGCGGGGGAGGGCGGCCAGAGGCTGTACCGAACGGGAGACCTGGTGCGCTGGAACGCACAGGGGCAGCTGGAGTACCTAGGGAGGCTGGACCACCAGGTG
>NZ_BAAJYS010000689.1:0-1195 GCF_057543315.1 Acidovorax sp. KPB24-07 | reverse complement strand
CGCCGGCGGCTTCCGGGTCGGCCGCGCGCACCGCGCCGCGTGGCCGGTCGAACGGGCGGGCCGTGGTCACCGGGCTCCCTCGATGCGCCGCACCCGGGGCGCCTTCAGCGGAAGATCACCGTCTTGTGGCCGTTGAGCAGCACGCGGTGCTCGGTGTGCCACTTGACGGCGCGGGCCAGCACCTGGCTTTCGGTGTCTCGGCCCATGGCGGTGAGGTCTTCCACCGTCTTGCTGTGGTCCGCGCGGGCCA
Source organism: Acidovorax sp. KPB24-07 (assembly GCF_057543315.1). Classification (NCBI taxonomy): domain Bacteria; kingdom Pseudomonadati; phylum Pseudomonadota; class Betaproteobacteria; order Burkholderiales; family Comamonadaceae; genus Acidovorax; species Acidovorax sp. KPB24-07. Next base: position 945 of record NZ_BAAJYS010000689.1, on the reverse strand, counting down.
CATCCTGCTCAATGATCGGGCCCTCGTCCAGGTCGGCCGTCACGTAGTGGGCGGTGGCGCCGATCAGCTTCACGCCGCGGTCGTGCGCCTGGTAGTAGGGCTTGGCGCCCTTGAAGCTGGGCAGGAAGCTGTGGTGGATGTTGATGGCCCGGCCTTCCAGCTTGCGGCACAGGTCGTCCGACAGCACCTGCATGTAGCGCGCCAGCACCACCAGTTCGGCCCCCTCGGATTCGATGATCTCGAACTGCCGCGCCTCGGCCTGCGCCTTGGTGGCGGCCGTCACGGGAATGTGGTGGAACGGCACGTTGTAGCTGGCCGCGAGCTGGTAGAAATCGCGGTGGTTGCTGATGATGGCCGCGATGTGCACCGGCAGCAGGCCGGACTTCCAGCGAAACAGCAGGTCGTTCAGGCAATGGCCTTCGCGGCTGACCATGATGACCGTCTTCATCGGCTCGGACACCGGGTGCAGCTGCCAGTGCATGCCGTGCGGGCCGGCGAAGGCGGCCAGCTGCGTCTTGAGCGCGGCGTGGTCGTGCGCTGCGCAGGCGAACTGCACGCGCATGAAAAACAGCCCGGTGGCGTGGTCGTTGTATTGGGCGGCCTCTTCGATGTTGCCGCCATGCTCCAGCAGGAAGCCGGACACCGCATGCACCAGCCCGAGCTTGTCGGGACAGGACAGGGTAAGGATATAGGCTTGGTTCATAGCGGGGCGATTGTCGCAGCAAGGCCAGGGGCCGTGCCGCGCCGATCGCTCTGGAGCGCCCCGGCTGGCGCGAGAATACGGTCCCATTGGAGGCCGCCTGGAAAGCGCGGTGCGCCCGGCGGGCGAGGCAAAACACAACAAGGACGTTCATGGATGAAGAGGAGGGCCCGGCCCTGACGCGGGTGCCCGGCTGGGCGTGGGCCGCCTACGTGGCGGCGGGGCGTGGCGTGGGGTGGCGGGGC
>NZ_BAAJYS010000688.1:0-1196 GCF_057543315.1 Acidovorax sp. KPB24-07 | reverse complement strand
GGCGCCGCGCCTTTCGCGGCCGAAAGACCCCACCCCATGACGACCCCCACCGCCATCAAGGACGTGGAGTACGAGCAGCCCGAAGATGGCGCCGTCTGCTCCACGAAGTTCGCCTGGGCCCGCGTGCCTGCCGAGCCCTCGCCCACCGAACGCGCCGCGCTCAAGGACCGCATCCGGCGGCTGCTGCGCGAGAAGAACGCCGTCATGGTGTCGCACTACTACGTGCACCCGGACCTGCAGGACCTGGCCGAGGAAACCGGCGGGCTGGTCAGCGATTCGCTGGAGATGGCGCGCTTCGGCCGCGACCATGCCGCGCAGACGCTGGTGGTCTCGGGCGTGCGCTTCATGGGCGAGACGGCCAAGATCCTGTCGCCCGAGAAAACCGTGCTCATGCCCGACCTGGACGCCACCTGCTCGCTCGACCTGGGCTGCCCCGCCGATGCGTTCAGCGCGTTCTGCGATGCGCACCCCGACCGCACCGTGGTCGTCTACGCCAACACCAGCGCGGCGGTGAAGGCGCGCGCCGACTGGCTCGTCACCTCCAGTTGCGCGCTGGAGATCGTGGGCGCGCTCAAGGCGGCAGGCCACCGGATCCTGTGGGCGCCCGACCGGCACCTGGGCGCCTACATCCAGCAGCAGACCGGCGCCGACATGCTGTTCTGGAACGGCGCCTGCATCGTGCACGACGAGTTCAAGGCCGAGGAGCTGCAGGCGCTGAAGGCGGCGCACCCGCAGGCGAAGGTGCTCGTGCACCCCGAGAGCCCCGCCGACGTGGTGGCGCTGGCCGATGCCGTGGGCTCGACCTCCGCCATCCTGAAGGCCGCGCGCGAGATGGACGCGCGCGAATTCATCGTGGCGACCGACAACGGCATGATGCACAAGCTGCGCGCGCTCAACCCGGGCAAGACCTTCCACGAGGCCCCCACGGCCGGCAACAGCGCCACCTGCAAGAGCTGCGCGCACTGCCCCTGGATGGCCATGAACGGCCTGGCCGACGTGGCCCGCGTGCTGGAAACCGGCGCCAACGCCATCCACGTGGACCCGGCGCTCATCCCGCGCGCGCGCCAGCCCATCGACCGCATGCTGGCCTTCACCGCCGCGCTCAAGGGCGGGCAGCCCCTGGGCGCGCTGGTGCCCCACATCGGCGCGGCATGAAGCGCACCGGCATGGCATCGATTTGCTATTAATTAAATAGC
>NZ_BAAJYS010000687.1:0-1197 GCF_057543315.1 Acidovorax sp. KPB24-07 | reverse complement strand
ACCTGGTGGTCCAGCCTCCCCAGGTACTCCAGCTGCCCCTGCGCGTTCCAGCGCACCAGGTCTCCCGTTCGGTACAGCCTCTGGCCGCCCTCCCCCGCCACGAACCGCTCGGCCGTCAGGCCCGGCCGCCCCAGGTAGCCCCGCGCCAGGCTGATGCCTCCCAGGTACAGCTCTCCCGCCACGCCCTGCGGCACCGGGTTCAACTGGCCATCCAGCACCCACGCCTGCGTGGCCGAGATGGGCCGCCCGATCGGCACCTGCGTGCCTCCGTCTTCACGGCACTGCCACTGCGTGACATCGATCGCCGCTTCGGTCGGGCCGTACAGGTTGTAAAGGGCGGCTCGCGGCCACCGCCGCAACGCGGCGTTCTGCGTTGACGCAGGCAAAGCCTCTCCGCTGCAGACGATGCGCCGCAGGCTGGTACATGCTGCAGCGGTGCCGTCGTGGGCCAGGAAGGCCTGCAGCATGGAGGGCACGAAATGCACCGTGCTCACGGCGTGGCGCTGGATCAATGCGGCCAGCCGGGCCGGCTCCCGGTGGTCGCCCGGACCTGCCACCACCAGCCTCGCGCCCTGCATCAGGGGCCAGAAGAACTCCCACACCGATACATCGAAGCCGAACGGGGTTTTCTGCAGTACGGTGTCGCTCGCATCCAGCGCATAGGCCTGCTGCATCCAGGCCAACCGGTTGTGCAGGGCGGCATGCCGGTTGGCGGCGCCCTTGGGTCGCCCGGTGGAGCCGGAGGTGTAGATGACGTACGCTAGGCTCTCACCGTGCAGCGCCACCTGCGGGTCGTGTTCGCACTCGTCGGTCAGCCGCTCCGTGTCCAGCTCCAGCACCTGCAAGCCCGCCGTCTCGGGCACCTTGCCACCATGCTGGTGCTGCGTGAGCAGCAGGCCGATGCCGCTGTCCTGCACCATGTAGGCCAGCCGCTCCGGCGGGTACTCCGGGTCCAGCGGCACATACGCCCCCCCGGCCTTCAGGATGCCCAACAGCCCCACCACCATCTCGGTGCTGCGCTCCACCAAAATGCCCACTCGCGTCTCGGGCCGCACCCCCAGCTTCACCAGCCGGTGCGCCAGCTGGTTGGCGCGGGCGTTGAGCTGGCCGTAGCTCAGCGCCTCCTGGCCGAACACCAACGCAGGGGCATCGGGCTGCGCCGCCGCATGGCGCTCAAACAGTTCGTGCACCGCCACC
>NZ_BAAJYS010000686.1:0-1199 GCF_057543315.1 Acidovorax sp. KPB24-07 | reverse complement strand
CGTCTCGGGCATGGCCAGCACCTCGTTCACCGCGTCGTGCACCTTCTGCTGCACGCTTGGGCGTGGCGGCAGGCATGTAGATGCCGTACAGGCGCTGTGTCCACCTGCGGCAGGCCGGCTCGGCATGGTGGGCACCTGCGGCAGCTGCGGGTTGCGCTGCGGCGTGGTCACGGCCAGGGCGCGCATCTTGGCGGACTTGATCTGGCCCAGCACTGAGGGCATGGTGTCGAAGCTCATCTGCACCTGGCCGCCCACCAGATCGACCAGCGCGGTGCCGCTGCCCTTGTACGGCACGTGCATCAGGTCGATGCCGGCCGCGTCCTTGAACATCTCGGCCGCGATGTGCTGCGTGCTGCCCGCGCCGCTGCTGGCGAAGTTGATGGTGCCGGGCGCTTTCTTCGCCAGGGCCACCAGCTCCTTGACCGACTGCGCGGGCAGGGCGTTGGTCACCACCAGCACGTTGGGCACCGCGCCCACGAAGGCCACCGGCACCAGGTCGCGGTTGTTGTCGTAGGCCAGCTTCAAGAGGTGCGGGGCGATGGCGTGCGCGGTGACCACGCCCATCACCATCGTGTGGCCATCGGTGGCCTTGGCGGTGGCATCGGCCGCCAGCGTGTTGGAGGCCCCGGGGCGGTTTTCCACCACCGTGGGCTGCTTGAGCAGCGGGCCCAGCCGGTCGGCCACGGCACGGGCCATGGCGTCGGTGCCGCCGCCCGGGGCCGAGCCCACCAGGATGCGGACGGGCCGGGTCGGCCATTCCTGGGCGCTGGCGTCCAGGGGGATGAGGACGGCGGCGGCCAGGGCCAGGCCGGGCAGGGGGATGCGGCACCACATGGTTTGTCTCCTGTTGTATGCATGCCCATGGACCGGGCATTGAGGGGCATCCTAGGGCGCGGCCTGCGGGCCGTAAATTGAAATGAAATGATGGATTGATATCCATTGGTTATCGTTTCCGGTCGCGTGTGGATGCCACCGGAATGGGGGCCTGCGGTTGAATGACCCGCGCGCGGCTCACTAAACTCGGCGCTGCTCCATCCCCACCGGATTCCCACCCTCCATGCACCGACTGCCCTGGCCCTTCCCGCCCTTTTGGCCTGGGCCGCCGCATGGCTGGCGTACCTGGGCCTGCAGGGCCGGGTGGCGCCGGTGGCGGCGCTGATCGCGGCCTGCGCCGTGGGCACCGCGGCCAGCGTGCTGGG
>NZ_BAAJYS010000685.1:0-1203 GCF_057543315.1 Acidovorax sp. KPB24-07 | reverse complement strand
GTAGGCGCCCAGCAGCCGCAGGTTGGCCGCGTAGGCCTCGGGCGCGAAGCGGGGCATCGTGCGGCGGATGTCGCCCGGCGCCAGCGTGGACACATCGCGCAGCGCGCCGCCCAGAAAGCCCCGCGCCAGCGGGCTGAACGCCACGAACGCCGTGCCCAGCTCGCGGCAGGCCTGCAGCACGGCGATCTCGGGGTTGCGCGTGCACAGCGAATATTCGGTCTGCAGCGCGGTGATGGGGTATTCGGCATGCGCGCGGCGCAGCGTGGCGGCCGACACCTCCGACAGGCCCACGCCGCGGATCTTGCCCTCGCGCACCAGATCGCCCAGCGTGCCCACGCTGTCTTCGATGGGCACGCGCCGGTCCCAGCGGTGCAGGTAGTACAGGTCGATCACGTCCGTGCGCAGCCGGCGCAGGCTGGCCTCGCAGGTCGCGCGCAAGGTGGCGGGGCGGCCATCGATCACGCGCACCAGCTTACCGTCGCCGTTGGCGTCCACGCCCTGCATGCCGCACTTGCTCGCCAGCGTGATGCGCTGGCGGTGCGGCGCGAGGATCTCGCCCACCAGCGTCTCGTTGGCCCCGAAGCCATAGAGCGCCGCGGTGTCGAACAGCGTCACGCCCTCGTCGAGCGCGGTGAGCAGCACCCGCTCGGCCTGCTCGCGCGAGGCCGGTACGCCGTAGGCATGGCTGAGGTTCATGCAGCCCAGGCCGATGGGGTGGACCTGGAAGGGGCCGAGGGAGCGGGGGGTGGTGGGCATCGAATGGCGCTGGTGTGCGAAGCGGAAGGTGGCGTGACGGTAGCGGCCGGGCAGGCACCAGTCAATACACGATGCGCGCCACCGCACGCAGCGCCTCGGGCGTGGCGCCGCCCCAGCCGAAGAACTCCAGGTACGCGGGAATCATCTCGAACAGCATGTCGGTGCCCTGCTGCACCGGGCAGCCCCGGGCCATCGCGGCCTGCAACAGCGGGGTGTGGGCCTGCGCCATCACCACCTCGCCCACGAAGGTGCCGGGGGCGATGCGGTCCACGTCGAAGGGCAGGGGGTCGTCCTCGCGCATGCCCAGGGGCGTGGCGTTCACGACCAGGTCGAAGCCGGCGGGGTCGTTGCGGCCCACCGCCGTGCGCAGGGCGGGGGTAGTCTGCCGCAGCCGGTCGGCCAGCGCCTGCGCGCGGTGGCCGTCCACGTCGAACAGGGCCAGCTCGG
>NZ_BAAJYS010000684.1:0-1204 GCF_057543315.1 Acidovorax sp. KPB24-07 | reverse complement strand
AGCGCGCGGCGCTCGCTGTCGGCCGACGGTGCGGGCAGGGTCTCGGCCTCCTCGGGCGTGAGTTCCTCGCGGATCTCGGCGCAGATGCGCATCAGGTCGGCGCGGGCCGCCGCCACGTTGCGCTGGCAGAACGCCAGGCGCATGCCCTCTTCCACCTGGTCGGCCAGGGCCACGCCCCGGCGCGTGGCGTCGAGCCCCACGATGTGGCGCACCCGGGTGTCCGTGCCGAAATGCCCGGCCCGGCCGAGCGGCTGCACGCCGGCATCCACCAGGCCCGCGAGCGTGGCCCGCACTTCGCGCAGCGCGGGCTGCGGGTCGCCGTCGAGCGAGATGTGCAGCGTGTCCAGCAGCGCATCCAGCGCCGGCTGGCCGTCGAGCGCCAGCACCACGTTGTCCTGCGCCTCGGTGATGGTGCACAGCGGCCCCACGGGCTGGCAACCCTGCGTGACGCGCGACAGCAGGCTCACGCCCTCGCTGAAGGCCACGCCCGACAGTCCGCCGTCGAACACGCCGCGCGCGCCGCCCTGCCCCGCGATGTTGCCGTTGCCGCCCACGGCGAACTGCACGCTCGCGTTGCGGCTGGCCGACAAGCCGCCGAACAGGTAGCCGGTGGCCGTGCGGTCGGCCATTTCATCGATCAGCTCGGCCAGGTCGGGCGTGCGGCCGTCCGCGTGAACGAGCGCCGTATGGGCGACGAACCCGCTGGCCGCATTGCGCGCCAGGGGCGCCACGCCGGAGAACACGCGGTACTGGTCGGACCGCAGGTCCAGCAGCATGACGGACAGCGCCGGCTCGTCGAAGTATTCGGCGTTGTTGGCCGCCACGCCCACGCCCACGGTGCCGCTCCAGTCGGTCACCTCGGGCAGTTCGGCCGACACGAAGTCGAGCAGGGCCTGCGCCTCGTCCGCATAGTGGTCGGTGATGTAGAGCACCCCCAGGGTTGGCGCGCTGGCGTACTGCGGCAGCGCCATCTGCGCGCGCAGTTGCGCCAGCACCAGCGCGGCCGCCATGCGCCACTGGGGATGGGTGGCGTGGCCGTTGGGAAAGAGTTTCATGGTCGGTGGCAAAGGTCGCGGCGGCCCGCTGCGCGGGCGGCCATGTCAGAAAAAAGTGCGGGTGGTGGCGGTCACTGGCCCGTCCGCTTGCGCGGCGCGGCGGACCTGGCTGCGGCCGGCGCGGCGGTGCGCCGGGCCGCTGGAGAAGG
>NZ_BAAJYS010000683.1:0-1205 GCF_057543315.1 Acidovorax sp. KPB24-07 | reverse complement strand
CCGCCGCAGCGCCGCGCCCGGCCGCGGCGCGGTCGGCGTCCGGCTCCGAGGACGACTGGGAAACGTTCTGAAAAGCCGGAAGGCCGGGTGCGGGCCAAGCCAGGCACAGGCCCCGGCGCCCGGCACCCGGGCGCTCAACGCGGCAAGGGCTTTTTGCTGCAAAATTGATAGCTAATCAGGCAATCGATCCGCCGGCGTGAGGCCTGTTTCCCCATGAATGGGCCCCGGCAGCGCCCGTGCCCTCCGGGCCGCACGATGGCCCGGCGCGGCCCCCTCAAAGCTGCGCGCCTTCCACCAGAAACTGCACCCGCCGATCGCCCTTCCACTCGTTCACGTCCAGCCGGAACGCCAGCAGCACGCGCGAGGGCAGCGGTTCGGTGTGGCCGAACCAGATGCCGTCCACCGGCTGGCCCTGGTGCAGCAGCTTGAGCGACAGGTGGTGCTTGTTCTCGCCCACCAGGCGCTGCGACAGCACCTCGACCTCTTCGCTGAAGGTGGGCGGCGCAAAGCCCTGGCCCCAGACCTCGCGGTGCAGGGTGTCCACCATGTCCGCGCGGCAGTATTCGGGGGCCAGGGGCCCGTCGGTGTCGAGACGGCGGGTGAGCGTGGCGGCGTCCAGCCACTCCTGGGCGACCTGGGCGAAGGCGCGCTCGAAGGTGGCGAAGTGTTCCTCGGCCACCGTGCAGCCGGCCGCCATGGCGTGGCCGCCGAACTTGAGCAGCGTGCCCGGGTGGCGCTTGGCCACGAGGTCGAGCGCATCGCGCAGGTGAAAGCCTGGAATGGACCGCCCCGAGCCCTTGAGTTCGTGCCCCTTGCCCGGCGCGGCGCTGGCGGCGAAGACGAAGGTCGGGCGGTGCAGCTTGTCCTTGATGCGCGAGGCGACGATGCCCACCACGCCTTCGTGGAAGTCGGGGTCGAACACGCTGATGGCCGGCGGGGGCTCGGTGCCTTCCTCGAACAGGCTCTCGGCCATGAGCAGCGCCTGCTCGCGCATGCCGCCCTCGATCTCGCGGCGCTCGCGGTTGATGGCATCGAGCGTGCGGGCGAGTTCCGCGGCGCGGCCGGGGTCGTCCGTCAGCAGGCATTCGATGCCCAGCGTCATGTCCGCCAGGCGCCCCGCGGCGTTGATGCGCGGCCCCAGGGCGAAGCCGAAGTCGAAGGTGGTCGCCACGGGCGCCTTGCGGCCCGCGGCGTCGAACAGCGCG
>NZ_BAAJYS010000682.1:0-1206 GCF_057543315.1 Acidovorax sp. KPB24-07 | reverse complement strand
CGATGGCCGAGGGGGCCTGGGCGTGGTGGGGGACAACCGGCTGCGCTTCTATCAAGACCTGCACTTCGAGTACGACGTGCATGGCAATGTGACGAAGCGCACCCGGGGCAATCAGAAAGCGGGGCACCATGAGGTGGTCCAGCTGCGCTGGAATGCCGATCATCAGCTGGTCGAGGCCAGCACCACGCGCCATGGCGTGACGCAGACCACGCGGTATGCCTATGACGCGCTGGGACGGCGCGTGTCCAAGGCGGACTCGTTCGGCGCCACGCACTTCCTGTGGGATGGCGATCTGATGGTGCACAGCCAGCGTGGGGGCAAGGAGGCGCTGTTCGTGTACGAGCCAGCGAGCTTTGTGCCCCTGGCAACGGTTCAGGGCACGCAGGATCGATTCGAGACGTATTGGTATCAGTGCGACCAGATCGGGGCGCCGCTGGAGTTGACGGATGCTCAGGGGCACATCGCCTGGGCGGCGGACTACAAGGTCTGGGGGGAAGCCACGCTGCGGCCCGTGGCGAGAACGGGGACCGATGACGGCCCCACCCGCCGCCGCATGGGGAACGGTCCGGGAATGGACTGGAGCGACGGTGCCAGCGCCCGGTCATCCGCGCCGCCGCCGATCGAACAACCCTTCCGATTCCAGGGGCAGCAGTTCGATGAGGAAACCGGGCTGCACTACAACCGCTTCCGGTATTACGATCCGGCTGTGGGCAGGTTTGCTAGCCAAGATCCGATTGGTTTGCAAGGCGGAAGCCATCTTTCAATTTACGCACCTAATCCAATCAGTTGGCTTGATCCTTTTGGGCTCTTCGGCAAAGATGCCCTAGCTAAATACAAACACAATCCAGATGGCACGTTAAAAAGTGCCAGTGCCAAAATAAGACCAGAGGATTTAGGAACGGGATCAGCAACCAATGCATCGTCACGAGCTAGAGCCAGAGGGTTTGGCTGCCCCCACGATGATGCAGGCCACCCCATTGGAAACCAACTTGGGGGTGCAGGCGGAGTTAATGAAGTCTTCCCACAAGCCCCAAGTATTAATCGCGGCCAATTCAGAGATTTTGAAAATGGTATCGCCAATGCAGTTAAAGCTGGAGATAACGTCATTGTCCGTGTCGTGCCACAGTATTCAGGCTCCACCCGTCCAGACAGCATTCTTTATCAAGCAAGAATAAATGGGAAAACTGACGTGCTCCCCGATATCCG
>NZ_BAAJYS010000681.1:0-1209 GCF_057543315.1 Acidovorax sp. KPB24-07 | reverse complement strand
CGACTGGCCGCCCGGCCAGCAGCGCCCAGCAGACGTGCGCGGCACCGGGGTGCTGCTGCCACAGCGCATCGACGGTGGCCTGGGCCGACGCGCGGTCCGCCATGGGCTGCACGCAGCCGATGAACCGGCTTTTCTTGATGACCAGTTCGCTGTGGGTGGGGGTTCGCACGGTGTAGGGCATGGGCGGCGGAGCTTAACTGCACGCCGGCTCCATGGACGGCGTTCGGCACAAGGCTTGATGCACCTCAAGGCGCTGCAGGGGCCCCGCGCATACGCTCCCTGCATCGCGCTGTTGCTTCGCCCGGCTGCATGGAGCAGCCCGGCAACGCCAGGCGCAAGCACCTGTTTTATGAAGAAGGAAGACCTCATGGCAAACCACTGGAAATTCGCGGCGCTGGTCCTGGTATTGGCGGCTGGCCCCACCTGGGCCGCCGACTGCACGGCCGAGATCGAAGGCAACGATGCGATGCAATTCAACAAGGCGACCCTCGCGGTGCCGCAAAGCTGCAAGCAATTCACCGTCAAGCTCAAGCACGTGGGCAAGCTCCCGAAGACCGCCATGGGCCACAACTGGGTGCTGAGCAAGGCCGCCGACCTGCAGGCCGTGGCCACGGACGGCATCGCTGCCGGAGCCACCAAGAACTACGTGAAGGACGCGGACGCCCGGGTGATCGCGCACACCAAGATCGTGGGCGGCGGCGAGAGCGATTCGGTGACGTTCTCCACCCAGGCGCTCAAGGCCGGCGAGTCGTATGCCTATTTCTGCTCCTTTCCCGGCCATTCCGCGCTGATGAAGGGCACGCTGACGCTGGCGAAATAACCCTTCGCTTCCCGACGGTGTGGCCGTTGGCACACAAAGGGCTCCCTTTTCGGCGGGCCCTTTTTCGTTGACACGAAACAGTCACCCCGCCGCCATACGCTGGCGGCAACCCCGCATGAAAAGGACCCGCCATGCTTGCCGCTGCGCTGACCCACGTGATGAACGCCATGGTGTTTCCCGCTGCCCTGGCCGGTGCCAACGGGCCGGGCCGCGTGGAGGAGGGCGCCTTGGCCGCTATTCCTACCGCCTGGACCGCCAGGGCCACCGCACTGCACTCGCCCTACGGCGAGCCGCCCGCACCGGATCTGGACCAGCGGGTGCGTGCCTCCGGCGAATGGTGACGGGCCGATCGGGGCCCGCCACGCCGCGCACCGAGACCGCCGCCAGGC
>NZ_BAAJYS010000680.1:0-1210 GCF_057543315.1 Acidovorax sp. KPB24-07 | reverse complement strand
CAGGCATGAAATCCGCCGGCATGGCACCTGTTTGGCCTTGAATCGATCGCGCGGACCGTTGGGCAGATGCCAACCGGGTCCGCAACGCCGCGCCGTACACTGCCGCCCATGCAAATCTACATGGTGGGCGGCGCGGTGCGCGACAGGCTGCTGGGCCGCCCGGTCAACGACAGGGACTGGGTCGTCGTCGGCGCCACGCCCGACGAAATGGCGGCGCAGGGCTACCTGCCCGTGGGGCGCGACTTCCCGGTGTTCCTGCATCCCCAGACGCACGAGGAATACGCCCTGGCGCGCACCGAGCGCAAGAGCGGGCGCGGCTACCGCGGCTTTGCGGTGCAGGCCTCGCCCGAGGTCACGCTGGAGGAGGACCTCTCGCGCCGCGACCTCACGATCAACGCCATCGCGCAGCCGGCCGATGCGGCCGGTGCCTCTGCCGCCGCCCCCTCGGCAACGCATGGCCTGTGCGACCCCTACGGCGGCGTGCGCGACCTGCAGGCGCGCGTGCTGCGCCACGTGACCGACGCCTTCCGCGAAGACCCCGTGCGCATCCTGCGCGTGGCCCGCTTCGCCGCGCGCTTCACCGACTTCACCGTGGCCCCCGAGACCCTGGCGCTCATGCGGGAGATGGTCGAGGCCGGCGAGGTGGATCACCTGGTGGCCGAGCGCGTCTGGCAGGAACTGGCCCGCGGCCTGATGGAGCCCGCGCCCTCGCGCATGTTCGAGGTGCTGCGCGCCTGCGGAGCGCTGGCCGTGCTGCTGCCGGAGCTCGACCGCCTGTGGGGCGTGCCCCAGCGCGCGGAGTACCACCCCGAGGTCGACACCGGCGTGCACGTGATGATGGTGCTGGACATGGCCGCGCGGCTGCAGGCGCCCCTGGCCGTGCGCTTTGCCTGCCTGGTGCACGACCTCGGCAAGGGCACCACCGCGGCCGACGTGCTGCCGCGCCACATCGGCCACGAAACCCGCAGCGCCGAACTGCTGCGCGACGTGTGCGAGCGCCTGCGCGTGCCGGTGGACTGCCGCGAAACCGCGGACGTGGTGGCACGCGAGCACGGCCACATCCACCGCAGCGCGGACCTCAACGCCGCCGCCCTGCTGCGGCTCCTGGAGCGTTGCGACGCCCTGCGCAAGCCGGCGCGCTTTGCCGAGGTGCTGCTGGCCTGCGAATGCGACGCGCGGGGCCGGCTCGGCTTCGAAGAGACGCCCTACC
>NZ_BAAJYS010000679.1:0-1211 GCF_057543315.1 Acidovorax sp. KPB24-07 | reverse complement strand
CGGACCGCGTCGGCCGCGAGGTGCACGGTGCCGCCCTGCACGGTGGCCAGCTCTTGCGGCACCACCGTGTCCAGCCCTGGCGGCATGACGGCGCCGGTCATGATGCGAACGCATTCCCCGCGTGCGGCATGGCCCGTCCAGGGCCGGCCGGCCAGGGCGGTGCCGGCCACCCGCAGCGACAGCGGCTGGCCGGCGCGCAATGCCGAACCGTCGAATGCATAGCCGTCCATGGCCGAGTTGTCGTGCGGCGGCACGCTGATGGGCGAGACGAGGTCGCAGGCCAGCACCCGGTCGAGCGCCGCGGACAGCGCCACGGTTTCGGTGCCGGCCACCGGCTGCACCAGTTGTTCGAGGAAGGCGGTGACGGCCTCGGCACCCAGGGCGTGGGCGTCGTAGCCGGGCAGGCCGGCGGCGATCTGTGCAAGGGTCTTCATGCGGCAGAAAAAAGAGGGGAGGCCGGCAGCCACCGCACCATGTGCAGCTTGTCGTGCCCGACGCCCTGGATGACCACCGCGCGCGGCAGCAGGCCCCAGGCGCGAAAGCCCGCGCGCTCGTACAGGCGCACGACGTGGGTGTTGGCGGCGGTGACCGTCAGCACCAGCTGTTCCAGCCCGGCCACCTGTTCGGCGAGCTGCACGCAGGCGTGCACCAGCGCGCGTCCGACGCCGCCGCGCTGCGCGCGCGGCGCCACCATCATGCCCACCACGCTGGCGCAGTGGCGCTGCTGCAGGCGGGCCTCGCGCTCGCAGCCGATGCTGCCGAGCAACTGGCCGTCCGCGGCGAACGCCCCGAGGAAAAAGGTGCCCGTGGCGGGCGCGCCGAAGCGCTCGGCATACGACTGGGCCGGGCGCAGCACCGCGCTGGCGTGGTCGGAGGTGAAGGCCTCGGGCGCGCAGCGCAGCGCCTCGTCGCGCAAGGCCTTGTAGGCATGCAGGTGCGCGGTGCCGAGCACGTCGATCCGGAAGGGGTCAGGGGTCATGGGGCGAGCGCGCGTTCGAGCGCGTGCAGTTCGGCCAGGGTGTTGGCGTTGCAAAAGCCGAGCGGGTCGTCGCCGGGCTGGTCGAAGGCGGCCACGGCGCACGGGTGCTGGGCGATCCAGGCGCCGATCTTGCGGCCGCCGCCCACCATGAATTGCGCGAGCGACTCCCGCAGCGAGGCCCGCAGGAGGCAGAACACCGGCTGCGTGCGCAGGGGGCGCGGCGCCCCGGTTC
>NZ_BAAJYS010000678.1:0-1212 GCF_057543315.1 Acidovorax sp. KPB24-07 | reverse complement strand
CCTTCGCGCCCGCGCCGGTCACCGAGTGGCTGCAGGCGCAGCTGCCGCGCCTGGCCGATCTGGCCGTGCAGCAGCTGGAGCCGCCGCGCCTGGTGGTGGAGCAGGGCGCGCGCCGCCTGTCGTTCAGCCTGCACCAGCAGACCGGTGACAGCGAAGGCGGCGGCGACTGGCTGATCGTGATGCGCGAGGTGTCCGACGCCGCCGTGATCGAAGCCATGGGCCTGTCGTTCAAGCTCACCGCCCGCGAGGCCGAGGTGCTGTACTGGCTCGTCAAGGGCAAGACCAACCGTGACATTGGCGACATCCTGGGCGCCAGCCCCGCCACGGTCAAGAAGCACCTGGAGCGCGTGTACGTGAAGCTGGGCGTAGAAACGCGCACCGCCGCGGCCGGCATCGCCATGGCGCGCATCCGGCAGACGCATCCGCAGTTCGAGGGCTGAGCGCCACGGCGCACGGGCCCCGGTGGCTGCAGCGCTGGGCGCTAGAACCGCACCCCGGTGGACAGCCGCAGCATGTTCTGCGGCGTGAAGTTGACCTGCGGGTCCCATGCGGCTCGCACGAACCACTCTGGCCAGTCGTAGCCCACCGACAGGCCGGCGCGGCGGATGAACCGGCCGTCCACCGTGCCCTGCTTGGCCAGCAGGTCCACGGTGAGCCGCTGGCCGCCCGGCCGCGGGCTGCGCCACACGAGGTGCAGGTTCTGCTGGTCGGGGTTCTGCCGGTTGTCGCGCACCAGCTGCAGCGCCAGGGTGTCGCCGCTGGTGAAGCGGTGGCTGCCGTACACGCTGTAGGCGTCGTTGGGATCGAAGTTGAGGTTGGCGTAGTTGCGCAGGTTGGTGCGCCCCAGGCCCGCGCCCACCACCCAGGTGGTGCCGGTCTCCAAGGCCAGGCTGCCGCCGACGAAGCCGCCCGAGGCGATCTGCACCGAGGGCAGCACCCGCCAGTCGCCGAAGGCCACGGTGCGGTCCCACCCCGCGCGCGGCATGGAAAAGCCCAGCGCGGGCGAGCGGAACGCGCCCACCCACCAGTGGTCGTCGCCGCGGGTGTAGCGCAGGTTCACGTCCAGCCCGGGCCCCGAGGGCAGGCCGCCGCCGGACACCTGGTAGAGGCCCGTGGTCAGCTTGAAGGGCAGCGGCGTGTCGGGATCGGTGTCGGTGGCCGCGCGGGCGGCCGGCGCGGCGAGGGCCGCGGTGCCGAGGGCCGCCAGCAAGG
>NZ_BAAJYS010000677.1:0-1219 GCF_057543315.1 Acidovorax sp. KPB24-07 | reverse complement strand
TGGCCGAGGCCGGCACGGCGGGCTACCTGGCCGCCCAGCTGCGCTCCGCCCCCGCAGCCCTGCCGCCCGAGGCCCAGGCCCAGATCGACGCCATGGCCATCACCCGTACCCCCATGGAGGTGCTGGCCATCGACATGCAGGGCCGCCAGCAGGCCATCAAGGACCTGCCCGACGAGGAGGCGCGCAAGGCCGCGCAGGAGACCTACCAGCGCGACATGCGGGCCCTGCAGCGCGAGGCCGAGCGCCGCTTCGTGCTGCGGGCCGTGTACTCGCCCGCGCAGTTGAAGGAGAAGATGACCTGGTTCTGGATGAACCACTTCAGCGTCTTCGCCGGCAAGGCCGACATCCGCGCCATGGTGGGCGACTACGAGGACCGCGCCATCCGCCCGCACGCGCTGGGGCGCTTTCGGGACCTGCTTGGCGCCACCGTGCGCCACCCCGCCATGCTGCGCTACCTGGACAACGCGCAGAACGCCGCCAACCGCATCAACGAAAACTACGCGCGCGAGCTGATGGAGCTGCACACCCTGGGCGTGGACGGCGGCTACAGCCAGCGCGACGTGCAGGAGATGGCGCGCGTGCTCACCGGCCACGGCGTGTCGCTGCGCCCGCTGGGCGAGCCGCCGCCGAAGCTCAAAGCCGAGTGGACGCGCCAGTACGTGCGCCACGGCCTGTACGAATTCCACCCCCAGCGCCACGACTGGGGCCCCAAGGAGCTGCTGGGCCAGCCGCTGCAGGGCCAGGGCATGGCCGAACTGGACGAGGCGCTCGACCGCCTGGCCCGCGCCCCGGCCACGGCGCGCTTCGTGTCGCGCAAGCTCGCCACCTACCTGGTGGGCGATGCGCCGCCGCCCGCGCTGCTGGAGGCCATGGCCGAGTCGTTCACCCGCAGCGACGGTCACATCGCCGCCGTGCTGCAGACGCTGTTCGCCAGCGCGCCGTTCCAGGCCTCGCTGGGCAAGCGGCTGCGCGACCCCGTGCAGTACGTGATGGCCGGCCTGCGCATGGGCTATGCCGACCGCGTGCTGGCCAACCCCGATCCGGCCCTGTCGTGGCTGCAGCGCCTGGCAGAGCCCTTGTATGGCCGTGCCACGCCCGACGGCTACCCGCTCGATTCGGCCGCGTGGACCAGTTCGGGCCAGATGGCCGTGCGCTTCGAGGTGGCGCGGGCGCTGGCCGGCGCGGGCGCGGCCGCGCTCTACCGCCCCGAAGGCGCACC
>NZ_BAAJYS010000676.1:0-1227 GCF_057543315.1 Acidovorax sp. KPB24-07 | reverse complement strand
ATCCAGACCGCGTTCCGCGAAGTGTCCGACGCCCTCGCAGGCCAGGCCACCCTCGGGGAGCAGCTGGCGGCGCAGCGCGCCCAGGCGGACGCGGACGCCAAGCGCCTGCAGCTGTCGGATCTGCGCTACCGCAACGGCGTGTCCAGCTACCTCGATCTGCTGGATGCCCAGCGCTCGCTGTTCACCTCCGAGCAACTCGTGGTGCAGACGCGGCTCATCCAGCTGCAAAACCAGATCACCCTGTACAAGGTGCTGGGCGGCGGCTGGACGCCGCAGGACGAGCGCGCCTCGGGCTCCTGATCCCGCGCCCCCCCGCAAAACGGCTTCGGGCACGCACGGGGGTGCGGCTTTAGCCGCCAGACCGGGCACCGCGCCCTGCAAGGAAAACCGTCCTTGCAGGGCGTTTTTGTTTTCAGGGCCGCTGCGATGCGTCGGCGTGGTGCCCCCGCCCGCAAGGGCGATCCGCACAGCCGCCACCCCCATGCCTGCCGCCGGTTCTTGATGCAGCGCAAACGCCAGGAAAAGCCGGCCGTTTTCCCTAACGGCCGGCCCCGGGGAGCCTTCCTATAATCAGCGGCTGGTTTCATCAAGCCCCCGATACATAGAGGACGTCATGAGCGACACCCCCCACGAAGAAGCGCACACCGGCCCCATCAAGAATCCCAAGCAACTGCTGTTGACGGTCTTCTTTTCGTTTGTGGTCCCGATCTTCGCCATCATCGGGCTCGTGATGTACGTGACATCGGGCACCAAGCCGGCCGATGGCGCCGCGAACCCCGAACGGGCGCTGGCGGAACGCATCCAGAAGGTGGGCATGGTGGAAGTGCGCGATGCCAACCGCCCCCTGCGCCCCGGCGAGGAAGTCTTCAAGGGCCAATGCGCCGCCTGCCATGCCACGGGCGCGGCAGGCGCCCCCAAGCTGGGTGACGCCGCGGCCTGGGGCCCGCGCATCAAGACCGGGTTCGAGGCGCTGGTGCATTCCGCCCTCGCCGGCAAGGGCGCGATGGCCCCGCAAGGCGGCGGCGATTTCAACGACACCGAGATCGCGCGCGGCGTGGCCTACATGGCCAACGCGGCCGGCGCCAAGTTCGAAGAGCCCGCCGCCCCTGCAGCCGCAGGGGCCTCCGGTGCCGCCGCCGGGGCTTCCGACGCCGCTGCCGCCCCCACGGCAGCTGCAGCGCCCGCTTCCGCTGCACAGGCCACCGCGGCAGCAGCACCCGCTCCGGC
>NZ_BAAJYS010000675.1:0-1228 GCF_057543315.1 Acidovorax sp. KPB24-07 | reverse complement strand
CCCGTGCCCACGGTGATTTCGTCCAGGGCGAAGTCCAGGCCGTTGTCCCGCCGGAACTTCTCGCGCACGGCCTCCTTCATCGCCGGGCTGCCGTCCAGCACCGTGTAGCGGGTCTCTCCGCGCGCCAGCGCCCGGCGCGCCGCCTCCAGGATGTGGTCGGGCGTGTCGAAGTCGGGCTCGCCCGCACCCAGCACGATCACCGGCCGGCCCGAGCGCTTGAGCGCGTTGGCATGGTCCGTGATGCGCAGGATGGGCGACACGCCCAGCGCCGCGATGCGCCGCGCGGGCGTGAACGCGCTGGGCGGGGCTGCGCCATTGGCAAGGGCGGTGGGCAGGGTGGCGGTCATTTGAGGTAGGCCTCCAGCGGCTTGTCGTTGGGCGCCGCGATCAGCTGCCGCAGCGTGCCGCTCATGGGCAGGTTCAGGCTCAGGTTGCGCGGCGGGATGGGGCTGGTGAACCACTTGGCGTAGATCTTTTCCAGCTCGCCCGTCTGCATCAGCCGCACCAGCACGCCGTCCACCCCGGCCTTGAACGCGGGGTCGTCCTTGCGGAACAGCAGCGCGATCGGCTCCGATCCCATCGGCTCACCCGCGATGCGGTAGGCCGCCGGGTCCTTGGAAGTGGCAATGGCGCCCGCCAGCAGGTTGTCGTCCAGCACGAAGGCATCGGCGCGGCCCGACTCCATCAGCAGGAAGCTCTCCTGGTGGTCCTTGCCCAGCAGCGTCTTGATGGGGGCGCCCAGCGCGCGCTCCTGCTTGCGCAGCATCTGCACGGCCGTGGTGCCGGCCGACGCGGCCACGGTGCGCCCGCCCAGTTGGCTGACCGAGTTCAAATCCGAATCCGCGCGCACCGCCATGCGCACCTCGCTCACGTAGGTGGTCACGGCAAAGGCCACCTGCTGCTGGCGCGCCGTGTTGTTGGTGGTGGGCCCGCAGCCGATGTCGATGGTGCCGTTCTGCACCAGCGCCAGCGTGTTCTGCGCGGTCACCGCCATGTATTCGAGCCAGGCCTGCGGCGCGATCTCCTTCATCACGCGCTCGCACAGCTCCACGTGGTAGCCCACGAACTTCTCGTTCGCGCCCAGGGCGTAGGCCATGGGCGGCGAGGCCTCGCGCACCCCCAGCACCACCTTGCCGGCGGCCTTGATCTTCTCCAGCGTGGGCTGCTGCGCCGATGGGTTGGCGGGCGGTGCGGACGCCTGCGCGGCGGCTGCGCCGCACCAGAAAAA
>NZ_BAAJYS010000674.1:0-1232 GCF_057543315.1 Acidovorax sp. KPB24-07 | reverse complement strand
GACCGGGGGCGCCGCCGGCATCGAAGGCCGGCTCCTGGCGCAGCGCGGGCTCGGCCGAGCCGTCGGGCTCGGGCGGTTTCGCGCGCTTGGGGGCGTTGCGGTGGGCGGACCAAGCGTTGAAGGCGACGATGGCCGCCAGAACGACGCCGCCCGCGATGATGAGGCCGAGTTGGAAGTTGCTCATGGTGAAAAAACGTGCGGCTTCTGGGGGTTCAGGCATCGGCCATGGACAGTGCGGACTCCATGTCCACGGCCACGATACGCGAGACGCCCTGCTCCTGCATGGTCACGCCGATCAGTTGTTCGGCCATTTCCATGGCGATCTTGTTGTGGCTGATGAATAGGAACTGTGTGCCGCTGCTCATGCTGGACACGAGCTTGGCATAGCGTTCGGTGTTGGCATCGTCCAGCGGCGCGTCCACCTCGTCCAGCAGGCAGAACGGTGCGGGGTTGAGCTGGAAGATGGCGAAGACGAGCGCGATGGCGGTCAGGGCCTTCTCGCCGCCGGACAGCAGGTGGATGGTCTGGTTCTTCTTGCCCGGCGGCTGCGCCATCACCTGCACGCCGGAGTCGAGGATTTCGTCGCCGGTGATGATGAGGCGCGCATTGCCGCCGCCGAACAGCTCGGGGAACATGCGCCCGAAATGGCCGTTCACCGTCTCGAAGGTGCCCGAGAGCAGTTCGCGGGTTTCGGCGTCGATCTTGCGGATCGCGTCCTCCAGCGTGTTCATAGCCTCGGTGAGGTCGGCAGTCTGCGAGTCGAGGAAGGTCTTGCGCTCGCGCGCGAGGTTCAGTTCCTCCAGCGCGGCGAGGTTGACTGCGCCCAGCGCCGCGATCTCGCGGTGCAGGCGGTCGATCTCGCTTTGCAGGCCGGCCGAGCGCACGCCGCCGGCCTCGATGGACTGCGCCACCGCCTCCAGGTCGGCCTGTGCGTCGGCCAGCAGCGTGGTGTATTGCTCCAGGCCCAGGCGCGCGGCCTGCTCCTTGAGCTGGAATTCGGTGATGCGGGCGCGCAGCGGATCGAGCGCGCGTTCCAGCTGCATGCGGCGCTCGTCGCTCGCGCGCAGCTTGGCGGTGAGGTCGTCGTATTCGCTGCGCTGGGCGCCCAGGGCCTTCTCGCGTTCCATCTTGAGGTCCAGCGCCTGCTGCAAGCCGCCCTGCGCCGCGGCGTCGGACAGCCGCGCCATCTCGTCGCGGGCGCGCTGCTGCTCATCGGCCAGCGCGCGGGGTCT
>NZ_BAAJYS010000673.1:0-1239 GCF_057543315.1 Acidovorax sp. KPB24-07 | reverse complement strand
TGCCCGGCTGGTGGGCCACGCCGGCCCAGCGGTCCACGCGCGCGAGGCGAAGCGCTCGGCCAGGGCGCGCTGGTCGGCCGCCAGCACGTTGATCGCGTAGTGGGAGCCGGCCGACAGGGCCGTCAGCGTGGAGGCCTTGTGCGCCAGGCTCCACAGCACCAGCGGGGGCTGCAGCGAGACCGAATTGAAGGAGCTGGCCGTGAGGCCGATGAGCCCGCCGTCCGGGCCGCGCGCGGTGACGATGGTCACGCCCGTGGCGAACATGCCCAGCGCATCGCGGAACTCGCGCGTGGAGAAACCGGGCGGACGGGCGGCGATGGGGCGGTGCAGGGGGCTGTTCACGAAGGCGCGGGCGCGGGCGGCCGGAGGGAAGGGGTCGGCTATTATGGTCCGGCGCCTGGCGATTTGCTGCCGGCGGCCGCGGCGCCTGCCGTTCTCTTCATGGCCCTTCTACCCACTTTCACGACCCTCGGCTCCGGACCCACCGTGCTCATGCTGCACGACGCGGACGGCGACCACCTCACTTTCGCTCCCCAGGTCGAGACCCTGGCGACGGCCGGCTACCGCGCCGTGGCCTGGGACATGCCCGGCTACGGCCGCAGCGCCCCCATCGAGCCCTACAGCTTCAAGGGCCTGGCCAACAGCTGCGTGCAGTTGCTGCAGGCGCTGCAGTGCGGCCCCGCCGTACTGGTGGGCCACGGCCTGGGCGCCATGATCGCCATCGAGGTGGCGCTGCGCGAGCCTTCGCTGGTGCGCCGGCTGGTGCTGTGCAGCGGCGGGCCGGCCCTGGATGCGCACAGCCTGGACGAATGGGTGGCGCCGCGCCTGGCCGAACTGGATGCCGGCCAGTCGATGGAGCAGATCGCCCAGCGCCTGGTGCCGCGCCACATCGGCACCGGCGCACTGCCTGAGGGCGTGCGCCTGGCCGGCCACGCCATGGGCCAGGTGCACCGCTCGGCCTACCGCCGCGCCCTGGAGGCGCTGCCCACGTTCGCGCGCAGCGCGGCCGAGCTGTCGCGCCTGCACATGCCCACCTTGCTGCTGGGCGGCGAGCAGGACCGCTGCACCCCGCCCGAGGCGCTGCAGGCGCTGGCGCAGGTGCTGCCCGATGCGCGCCACCTGGACCTGCCCCACGTCGGCCACTGGCCGCAGCTGGAAGACCCCGACGGCTTCGACGGCGCGCTGCTGGCGTTCCTGGCTGCTTCCGAGCGGGTGCTGCATTGAGCGCCGCCGACCGCA
>NZ_BAAJYS010000672.1:0-1241 GCF_057543315.1 Acidovorax sp. KPB24-07 | reverse complement strand
TCCTCGTCGGCATCCAGCAGCGGCCCGCCCAGCAGGCGCGAGGCCCAGGCAAAGCACCGGCCCATGCGGGAGCGCCGGACGTCCAGCGCGCCGCTGTAGCGCACCGGCGCATGGCCTGCCGCGAAACGGCGGCGGATCGCGGGCGAAAGCCGGTGCCATTGCGCCGCGCCCAGCAGTGCGGCCAGGTCCAGGGGCGCCGGCGCTCGGCAGGGGCATGGGCATCGGCATCGCGGGGCACAAGGGGGGGTGTGGCGGTCTTCATGCCTTCTGTATTGCAGGGCACGTGCCAGCACACAGACCGTTGATTTCAAACGGTTTTTTAATCCACCTGTCAACGCGGTAGACAGCTGCGGCGGGCGCGCTGTCGACTCGGTTTACAGTGCCGGATGGCCATTCACATCGCGCTCGCCCTGGCATTCGTTCAGACCCTGGCCCTGTCCGGCGTGCTGTGGCTGTGGGCCCAGCACGTGGCGGGCGCCCGGCTGCTGATCGTCTTCCTGCTCGGCGTGGGGCTGTGGATCGTGGGCAACGAGCTGCCCAACTGGGCCGGCATCGGCACCGCGCCCTTCGCCATGGCCTTGCTGGCGACGGTGCCCATCACGTCCGCGGCGTTCTTGCACTTCTGCGCCATCTTCACGGGCCAGCGGCTGCGGCCCTGGGCCTTGCGGCTGGCCTACGGCGCGGCGTGCGGCGCGACCGCGCTGTCCTGGTGGGTGCCGCCGGGCGCGTTCGAGCACTTTCCGCCGTTCACCGGCGTGCAGTGGGTGGTGGTGCCCAATGCGGCCGGATGGACCACCAGCCTGGTCTGGGCCACCTGCGCGAGCGCGGGCCTGCTGGTGCTGGCCAAGGCCTTCTGGCAGACGCGGGTGGCCACCGAACGCCGGCAGATCGCGGCCGTGGCCCTCTCGTGCGGCTGGGGGCTGATGTGCATCTCGGGTTACGCGTTCGCGGCCCTGCGCATTCCCCAGTACCCCTGGCAGGTGCTGGCTTTCCCCGCGTACCCGCTGATCCTGGTCTACGGCATCCTGCGCTACCGGGTCTTCATGGCCAACGCCTGGGCGCGGCGGGCCCTGGCCTGGGCGATCGTGCTGTTTCTGGGCCTGCTGGCCGTGCCGCTGACCTTGCTGCTGCCGGTGGAGTCGCGCTGGCTCACCTCCGCCGTGGTGGCCGCCACCTGCCTGGCCTGGAGCGGGCCGGTGCGCCGGCTGGCCGAGCGCCTGGTCTACCCCGGCGGCACCCCC
>NZ_BAAJYS010000671.1:0-1242 GCF_057543315.1 Acidovorax sp. KPB24-07 | reverse complement strand
CGGCGGCCAGCGCCAGCGCCAGGCTGACCAGGGACAGGCCCCAGAGCGTTTCGGTCTGGAACCACGAGGTGAAGGATGGCGTGTTCATGGAGCTCCTTGAAAAGAAGGACCGGGCCGCGCGCGAGGCGCCGCCGGTGGCATGAAAGGAATGGGGCGGGAGGGGCTGGTGGCCCCTGCGGGCACGGCGGGACCGTGCGCAACGGCGCTGGGTGGCCGCGCCGGAAAGCACCCATCGTAAAAAACGCCGGGCCGGACCGGGGTAGGACCACGCCGCACCTGCCCTGCGGCGCGCCGGGCCCGGCGCTCAGAACATCTCCAACATGGGATGCAAGGCGCGGTGCGCCGCCAATGGCAGGGGCTTGCGTGCAAACGCGGCAACGCGGCAAACCGCCCGGAAAGGCACTGGCCCCGCAGGTGGAAGAGCCATCCCCGAAAAAGCGGTGAACACTTTCCTTTCTAAGGTGCGGCCTTGGGCTCGAAGCGCACGACCAGCCCCTTGTCCGTCACCGTGATGCTGCTCGGCTGCATGCCCAGGCCATCCGGCACGGCCAGGTCCTGCGGCCGCAACTGGTGCAGCACCACCTCGCTCAGCGTCTGCTGGGCCAGCTGCGGGCCATAGATGTCGAGCATTTCCGCGGCCTGCGGCTGCAGCCCCTCCAGGCGCAGCGCGTTCACATGCAGCTGGTGCGCGCGGATCGTGCGGTCCGATGGCTCGTAGCGCAGCGCGAAGTCCACATCGAACGCGCCGGCGTAGCGGCGTTGCAGCAGCGGGCCCGAGGCGGTCACGTCCATGTCGGCGTTCAGCCGGTTCTGCTGCGGCAGCAGCCGCAGCCGGGGCGCCTGCACATCCAGGTTCATCAGGCCGCCCAGCGCATAGCGGCGGGGGAACTTCTCTGCCACGGCGCCCTGCATCTGCTCGGCGGAGATGGTGTAGCTCTGCGCCCAGGCCTGGGGCGCCACGGCGCAGGCGGCCAGGGCGAGCGCGGCGCAGACGGCCCGGAAAACGCCACGGGGTGCTGTGGAGTGCTTGGAGTGCTCGGAGTGCGCGGGGTGCGGAATCGAACGGAAAGCAACCATCGTGGCGGACACCCTCATGTGCAGAAAAGAAAAGACCAGCAACGGCAGTGACTGACCGCGGGCAGGCCGATCAGTTCCCGGGCGGCGGCGCAGGCGGGCGCCGACCGGCCCCATGGCCCCGGCCCGCACGTCAGCCCCACCAGCGTTGCCACCAGGGCGACTGCG
>NZ_BAAJYS010000670.1:0-1243 GCF_057543315.1 Acidovorax sp. KPB24-07 | reverse complement strand
CTCGATGCCGCCATGCCCACGTTGTGCACGTGCACGTGGTCGCCGGCCGCGATGTCGGCCGTGGCCGTGCCGATGCCCTGGCCGTACTTGAGCACGGCCGCGCCGCGCGGGATGGGCACGAGCGCCACCTTGTGGCCCGAGGCGATGGGCTCCCGGACCTGCACGGCGTGCCCGCCGATGGTCAGGCGCGTGCCGGCCTCCAGCGCCTGGCGCGCCACGGCCACGTTGTCGGCGGCGCCCAGCTGGAGGGCCAGGGGCGGGGTGGGCTGCAGGTCGGTGGTCATCGTCGGGGCTGCGCGGCAGGGTCGGTGGCAAGCAAGGAATGAAAGGATCAGGCGGCGGCCAGGGCCGCCTTCAGACGTGGCTGGGCCAGGTGCGGGGCGTGCTCGGCCGCCAGGGCCACCAGGGGGCCGAAGCGGCGCTGCTTCTTTTGCGCATGGTTCTGCGCGATGTCGGCGATGCGATGGTCCAGGAACGGGTTTTCGAAGCGCTCGCGCACATCGACGAGGTAGGCCTCGGCCTGCGCGCGCGCGCCCAGGGCGCCGAACACGGGCAGGATCTCCTCGGCCCAGAGCGCCTCCAGCCCGGCACGCAGCGCGGCATCGGCCATGGCCTCGCGCACGGTCTCGCCAGCGGCGCGGCCTTCCTGCTGCCAGCGCTCGGCCAGGTAGGTGTGGCCGGCGTTGAGCAGCAGCAGCTTGAGCCGCTCGTAGAACGCCAGGTCGTCGGTGAGCACGATGGCCGGGTGCGTGCACGGCAGCGTGAGGCGCGGGTGGCGTTCGATCACCCACACGGCATAGGGCTCGGCCACCGCGCCCACGGGCGCGATGGCCTCGGACACGATGCGGTCCACCAGCGAGTTGGCCCACACGCAGTGCGCCGTGAGCCAGTCGGTGCATTCGGCCGGCAGCGCCCATTGGCGCGCCAGGCCCGCGACCACATCGCGCAGCACGTCGCCGTTGCGCTCGACCAGTTCGCACGGCAGCAGCGTGATCGGCGCCTGCGGCGCGGCCTGCCAGCGGCCGTGCAGCAGCACCAGCAGCTTGGCGGGAAAGCTGTGCGGCGGCGCACTGCCCGGGCGCAGCGCGGCGGGGCCGTCGCGGTCGTCGAGCAGGTAGCCGCGGTCTGCGGTGTTGGAGACGATCACGCGCACCGGTCCGGCCACGGCGGCGCGCAGCTCGGGCCAGTGCGTGGCGGCCTGCCAGGCCTCGCGCACCGCCGTGCATTGTACGGTGCGGTCCAC
>NZ_BAAJYS010000669.1:0-1243 GCF_057543315.1 Acidovorax sp. KPB24-07 | reverse complement strand
GGGCCGGGCCCCCTGGCCCAGGCCCCCGCCGCCGAGCAGTCCGCGACCGCGAGCGGCCGGCTGCAGCGCTGGCTGCCCAACCCGAACGGCGAGGCGGACGGCCTGCTGCTGCAGGATGGCACGCAGATCGCCTTCCCGCCCCACCTTTCGGAGTCCCTCACCGCATGGCTGCGCCCCGGCGACCCGTTGGAGGTGACCGGCTGGCACCGTCCCGACGCGCCCGTGCTGCGCGCCGAGACCTTCCAGTCGCAGGGCCGCACGGTGCAGGACACGCCGCCCACCCCCGGCCAGCGCCCCCCGCCGCCCCCACGCGAAGCCCTGACGGCCCTGCAGGCCAATGGCCGCGTGGCCCAGGTGCTGTTCAACAGCCGCGGCGATGCGCATGGCCTGCTGCTGGAAGACGGCGTGGTCGTGCGCTTTCCGCCCCACATGGGCACGTCGGTCGCGGCGCTGCTCAAGCCCGGCGCCACCGTGGCGGTGCGCGGCTGGGGCACCCGCAACGCGCTGGGCACCGGCATGGAAGCGGCGCAGATGGGCGCCACGCCGGACACCCTGCAGGACATGCTGGGCGGCCCGATCGGCGCCCCGGCGCTGCGCCCGTGAAGCCATCGCCCGGCCCGCTCCATACACCCGTTTCTTCTTTCCTCACCCATTCGGAGACACCATGAGCAAACCCCAGGAAATGATCGACGTCTGGTCCCTCGAAGGCCAGTTCCAGCATGCCCTCTACAGCCCGCGCGGCGACGTCGAGGGCGTGATGATCGACGTGGACGGCGTGCCTGCGCAGTTCGTGTTCGGCAAGCACGACGACCGTGCGGCACGGTCCTTCGAGGCCCTGCGCGCCGGCCAGACGGTGGTCGTCGATGGCACCGTGGCGCCACCGCCACCCCACGGCGAGGCCGCGCACGAGGTCTATGCGTTCGAGCGGCTGGTGTCCATCGACGGCCAGGCGTTCGCGCCGGACGACGCACCGCGCCAGGTGAAAGGCCATGTGGCGCACCTGCACCACGCCCGGCACGGCGAGCCCAACGGCGTGGTGCTGGACACGGGCGATTTCGTCCACACGCGACCCGATGGCTTTGCCCGGCTGCACCTGAAGCCGGGCGATGCGGTGACGGCCGAGGGCCCCGCCCGGCCCTTGCGCGGCAGCACCGGCGCCCACGTGATCGAGGCGCACACCGTCAACGGCCACGCCGTGCCGGGCAAACCCGCCAAGCCGTGACGCCATGACCGCCGCGCACAC
>NZ_BAAJYS010000668.1:0-1250 GCF_057543315.1 Acidovorax sp. KPB24-07 | reverse complement strand
GCCCGGCGCGAGCAGCAAGGCGCCGCGCAGGTCGTCTCGCTGCCTAGCCGCACGCGGCGGGCCGCCGCGCCGCATTTCGCCCCGGGGGGCCAGAGCACGCAGATGATCGTGGGCGCGGATGCGGCGGACGACCGCACCATCCTGGCCACGAGCGCCCAGCTGTACGGTGGCTTTCGCCTTCGGCGCGTGTACTACTCGGCCTTCAGCCCCATTCCGGACGCCTCGCGCGCGCTGCCGCTGGCCGCCCCGCCCATGGTGCGCGAGCACCGGCTGTACCAGGCCGACTGGCTGATGCGCTTTTACGGCTTCGCGCACGAGGAGATCGTGCCCGCGCGCCAGGGCGGCATGCTGTCGCTGGACATGGACCCCAAGCTCGCCTGGGCCATCGCGCACCCGGAGCGCTTCCCCGTCAACCTCAACACCGCCCCGCGCGAGATGCTGCTGCGCGTGCCCGGCCTGGGCGTGGGCTCGGTGGACCGGCTGCTGGCCTCGCGCCGGGTGCGGCGCGTGCGGCATGCCGACCTGTCGCGCCTGCGCGTGCCGCTCAAGAAGGTGCTGCCGTTCGTCGAGACGGTGGACCATCGGCCGGGGCGCCTGCTCGATTCGGTGCACCTGCAGGCGTTCTTCGCCACGCCGGCACGGCC
Source organism: Acidovorax sp. KPB24-07 (assembly GCF_057543315.1). Taxonomy (NCBI): domain Bacteria; kingdom Pseudomonadati; phylum Pseudomonadota; class Betaproteobacteria; order Burkholderiales; family Comamonadaceae; genus Acidovorax; species Acidovorax sp. KPB24-07. Next base: position 606 of record NZ_BAAJYS010000668.1, on the reverse strand, counting down.
GGGCCCGCTGGCGGGTGCACCTGCCGCCCCCGCGCCGCCCGTGCAGGCCTCGCTGTTTGGCTGATGGACGACGCCACCACCACAACCACCGGTGCGGTCACCACCGTGACCCTGGGCCACGCCACCGACTGGGCGGGCTTTCGCGCGGCGGCGCGCACGCTGCTGCAAGGCGGCCACCCGCCGCAGCAGGTGCAATGGTTCACGGCCGCGGACGCGGCGGGCGACCTGTTCGCCGAGGGGCCCGGAGAGGCCGGCACGGCGGATGCCGCCGGCCCGCCGGCAACGGACAGCGCCCCGGGCGCATTCCTTTCGCCCGATGCACCGCCGCCCGCCTCCCCGCTGCGGGTGCCACGCGAGTTCCTGCAGCGGTGCGAGCGCGTGGTGCTGCACCGCGACCCCGGCCGCTTCGCGCTGATGTACCGGCTGCTGTGGCGGCTCGCGCACGAGCCGGGCCTGCGCCACGACCCGCTGGACCCCGACCGCCTGCGGCTGCAGCACCTGGAACGCGCCGTGAAGCGCGACATGCACAAGATGCGCGCCTTCGTGCGTTCCGGCCGTGCCCGAGCCCGACGGCGGCACGCTGCACATCGCCTGGTTCGAGCCGGA
>NZ_BAAJYS010000667.1:0-1258 GCF_057543315.1 Acidovorax sp. KPB24-07 | reverse complement strand
CAGGCGGCCCGGCGTGGCGCGACGATGTCGGCCCCGCTGCGCAGGCCCATCATCTGCGGGTTGATGGAGACGCCGCCGAACACCACGGCAACCGCCAGGCGGCTGCGGCAGCAGGTGCCGGGCCAGATCGCGCTCAGGACCTTCGCCGACCTGCTCCGCAGCTCGGCGGCGTGGCACCAGGCACCAGGGCCCGCACGCGGCGCGCGCCCCGGCCGGCCTGGGCCAGCGTGTGCGGCAGGCACTGCTGCAGCAGCGGCAAGGCGAAGGCGGCGGTCTTGCCCGAACCGGTCTGCGCACAGGCCCGCACGTCGGCGCCGCGCAGCACGGCCGGAATGGCCTCGGCCTGGACCGCCGTGGGCGTGGTGAAGCCCATCGCATCGGCGGCGTGGACAAGGGCGGGCGAGAGGCCGAGGGAAGCAAAAGGCATGGCAGGCGCGCACCGGGGCGCGAAGGAGGGAACCCGCGATTGTGCCGCCCTGGGGCGGGATGCGGATAATTCGCGGTCTTTGAGGCCTTTCCTGCCTCATTTCCTGCCTTCATTCCTTGCCCGCCGTCCTTCGCCCGCGCCCCGGGCCCCTCGCCATGCGCCTGATTGCCACTGCCGCCGTTTTCTTCAAAGCCCAGAGGGTGCCGCCATGCGCCTAAGCGACCTGGGCGGCCTCGTCTATTCGACCGAATCGGGCCGCATGTGCCCCGGGTGCCGCCAGCCCGTTGCGCAGTGCGCCTGCCAAGCGGTCCGCGCGGTGCCGGTGGGCGATGGCACCGTGCGGGTCTCTCGCGAGACCAAGGGGCGGGGCGGCAAGGCGGTCACGGTGGTGAAGGGCGTGGCGCTCGACGAGGCTGCGCTGGCGCTGCTGGGCAAGCAGCTCAAGGCCGCGTGCGGCAGCGGCGGTACCGTGAAGGACGGCGTGATCGAGGTGCAGGGCGACCATGTCGAGCGCGTGATGGACGTGCTGCGGCAACGGGGCCACACCGTCAAGCGGGCTGGGGGCTGAGCCGCCATGGATCCGGAACAACTGCAGCGCCTGCTGACCGTCCAGATGCCCTACGGCAAGTACAAGGGCCATGCCATTGCGGACCTGCCGGGCAACTACCTGAACTGGTTCGCCCGCGAAGGCTTTCCGCGCGGCGATCTGGGCCGGCTGCTGGCCCTCATGCACGAGATCGACCACAACGGCCTGTCGGCCCTGCTGGAGCCCCTGCGCGCCCAGGCCGGGCAGGGCCCGGCGACCCGGCGCTGAACCGCCGCCGCGCGCGC
>NZ_BAAJYS010000666.1:0-1261 GCF_057543315.1 Acidovorax sp. KPB24-07 | reverse complement strand
TCAGCGGCCGCGGCGACGGGCGCTGGGCTCCTCAGGCGCGCGGGCCCGCGCCCAAGGGTTTGTGCCCTGCACAAGGCCACCCAACCATGCGCACCATGGAGACCTCTTTCCTGGGTTGTTGGAGCCAACGGAGATCGGCCATGAAGAATCTGCGCATTTCCCACAAGCTCTGGGGGGCTGTCGCCGCGATCGTGATCGCGCTGGCCGCCGTGGTCGGCACTTCGGCCTACCGCTCGGCCGCCACGCAGGCCCGCTCCGCGCAGGTCACGGCCGACATGGCCATGCGGGTGGAAGCGGCCCTGCGCTGGGCCGGGCTCACCGAGACCAATGCCGCGCGCACGCAGGCCGTCATCGTGAGCAGCGATCCGGCCGTGGAGGCGGAGTTCAAGGACCTGATCGCGGCCACGTCCGCGCAGATCACCGAGGTGCAGAAATCGCTGGAGGCCTTGCCGCTGTCAGAGGCCGACAAGGCGCAGATGGCCACCATCGCCAACGCGCGCAAGGTCACACTCGACCTGCGCACGCGGGCCCGCCAGCTGAAGGCCGGGGGACAGCAGGCCGAAGCCACCGCGCTGGTCAAGCAAAGCTACAACCCGGCCGTGTCCGCCTACCTGCAGACGCTGCGCGATTTCGTGCAGCTGCAGCAGCGCAATGCCCAGGCCGGGCAGCAGGCCGTGGCCGCGGAGCGGCTCGTGACCGTGCGCATGGGCGCCCTGGCCGTGGCGCTGCTGGTGGCGGGCATGGTGGCGGGGGCTTATTTTTTGATCCGCAGCATCCAGCAGCCGCTGGCCGAGGCCAACGCGCTGGCCGCGCGCATCGCGGGCGGTGACCTGAGTGGCACCCAGGCCTCGGTGCGGGGCGACGAGCTGGGCGACCTGCTGCGCTCGCTGCAGACCATGGGCGATTCGCTGGGTCGCGTGGTGCAGCAGGTGCGCCGCAGCACCGACAGCATCGCCATCGCCAGCGCGGAGATCGCCGCGGGCAACCAGGATCTGTCCGCGCGCACCGAGCAGACGTCCAGCAATCTGCAGCAGACGGCCGCGACCATGGAGCAGTTCTCCAGCACCCTGCAGCAAAGCGCCGGCAGCGCGCGCGAGGCCAGCGGTCTGGCCGAGGGCGCTTCGGGCGTGGCGCGGCGCGGCGGCGAGGTGGTGGCGCAGGTGGTGGCCACCATGGAGGAGATCCAGCAAAGCAGCCGCAAGATCGAGGACATCATCGGTGTGATCGATGGCATTGCCTTCCAGACCAACATCCTGGCGCT
>NZ_BAAJYS010000665.1:0-1269 GCF_057543315.1 Acidovorax sp. KPB24-07 | reverse complement strand
GGTGGGGCGTTGTGCCTGCGCGGGTCAGGCGGCCACGGCCTCGGCGGGCTCGCCGATGGCGGCCCTGGCGGGTGCGCCCAGGCCCTGCGCTTCCAGCTCGCGCACCAGCGGCAGCACCTTCTCGCCGAAGTACTCGACCTCTTCGATGAAGTGCAGGAAGCCGGCCAGGATCAGGTCCACGCCCACGGCCTTGAGCGCCACGATGCGCTCGGCGACCTGGCGCGGCGTGCCGATGAGGTTGGTGCGAAAGCCGTCGTTGTATTGCACCAGGTCCTCGAAGGTGGATTTCGCCCAGTTGCCCTCGCCCTCGGGCGAGGCCTGGCCGGCCTGTTTGGCCGCGTCGCCGAAGGCGTGCACGGCCTCCACATGGGCGTGGTCGATGATGTCCTTCAGCACCGCGCGGGCCTCTTCCTCGGTGTCGCGGGCGATGACGAAGGCGTTGATGCCGATGCGCACGCGGTGGCCCGTCTCGGCGGCCTTGGCCTGGATGTCGTCGATCTGCTTTTTCACGCCCTCGGGCGTGTTGCCGTTGGTGAAGTACCAGTCCGACACGCGCGAGGCCATGTCGCGCGCGGCGCGCGAGCTGCCGCCCTGGAAGATCTCCGGGTGGGGCTTTTGCACGGGCTTGGGGCTCAGCGTGTAATTGTTGAAGCGGTAGAAGTCGCCCTTGAAGGTGAAGTTGTCCTGCGTCCAGATGCCCTTGAGCGCGCGGATGAACTCCTCGGAGCGGCGGTAGCGCTCGTCATGCTCCAGCCACGGCTCGCCGATGGCCTGGAACTCGCCCTTGAACCAGCCGCTCACCACGTTGATGGCGATGCGCCCCTGCGAGATGTGGTCGATGGTGGCGATCTGCTTGGCCACCACGGCCGGGCTCCACGGCCCGGGCAGGATGGCGGCCAGCACCTTGAGCTTGGTGGTGGCGTGCAGCAGCGCCTGGCTGAACGACACGACTCGTGCTGGTATTCGGCGCCGTAGCCCGCGGTGAAGCGGATCTGGCTCAACGCGTAGTCGAAACCTGCCTTCTCGGCCGCCTGCGCCAGGCGCTGGTTGTATTCCAGGCTCCAGTCGGTGCGCTGGGCGATGGTGCTGACCACCAGCCCGCCGCTGACGTTGGGCACCCAGTAGGCGAAGCGGATGCCGGCGGCGGAGGAAGAAGAAGCGGAAGTCGTGTCGTGGCTCATGGCGATGCTCCTGGACAGAGGAAGGGGGAATGGGGTGGCCGGCGGGGCTCAGGCCGCCTGCGCCAGGCGCAGCGCGGGCGCGGCCTGC
>NZ_BAAJYS010000664.1:0-1276 GCF_057543315.1 Acidovorax sp. KPB24-07 | reverse complement strand
CTCCACCGCGTCCAGCGTGAGGTCCACGGGGGTGACGCTCGTGACCTCGCCGGTCTCTTTGTCGGTGCTGCGAAAGGGCTTGCGCGTGTACCCGCCCAGCTGCGCCAGGACCGAGACTTCTTCGCCCTTTTGGCCTAGCTGGGCCTTGCTGCGGACCTCGACGGTCTGCGGACGGCTGTAGGGGTCGGGCGCGGGCGTCACGATGCGGGTGTAGCGCGTTTGTTCGTGGCGGCGGGACGCGTCAATGCGGCCCTTCACCAGCACCTGCATGGGCTGGATCTTGGTTCCCTGGGTTGGGGAGGCTACGGGTGCGTTCATGATGGTCTGATCCTCTGAATCTGGGCCTGCAACTCCGGCCACTGGAGGCCGGCACTGCCGCCGGCGGGGTCTACCTTCTTGGGGATGCCGATCACTCGGACTTCTTCGATCAATTCGCCCGAGGTGCAGCCGGTCATTTCCAGCGCCTGGTGCATGTATTTGCCGTAGCAGCGTTCGAGGTGATAGAGGCCGTGGGCCAAGCTGCCCTTCGTCTCTTCCTGGCTGGTGGGGATGGCCTCTGCGGCCGCTTCCAGCATGTGAGCGAGGGCTGGATAAGCGCCAGTGAAGTACCGGTCCGGATTGGTCAGGACGTCGAGCGGGATGACGCGATCCCGATTGCCCAGCCGCACCTCGAAGCGCGTCCAGTTGCTGTCGGGCATGTTGAGCTGCAGGCCTTTTTCGTAGACGCAGAGCGCCTTGCCGTTCTTGAGCTTGCCAACGTACATCGTGCGTCCCTTCGTGCCTTGTTCGTGCCAAGCGCCCTGTGCGTCGAGTTCAGGGTTTCGCCCACGATTGATAAATGCGCCGTCGTGCCAGAGGCTGAGCGCGTCGTCTACGGTGTATTCGCCTTCGAGGAAGTCCACTGCCAGGTCCACGCGTGAGAGCGTGGCGTCGAGGCCTTCGAGCAGCTCTTGCACACTGGCCCAGTCGTTGACCAGGCCGCAGCCCTTGCCGTTGAGCTGAAGCAGCCAGCGGCCCTTCTGGGACTCGCCGCCGCGCGCGATCGCGCCCACTTCGACCTTGGCGCCATCGTCCAGCTGGAGGGTCAACCGATGACGCTCGGTGAAGCCAAACAGGCCGCCGTCCAGCACTGCGGTCAGCCTGCCGGCCATGACTCCATCGAGGAAGCCCATCAGGCCGTGCACGCTCATGACTGGGGCATCGAAAGTGGCATTCAGCCAATCGATCTTGGCGCACCTCGAATCAGCAGCGGGGGTAGAACTTTCCACCCGTGTTA
>NZ_BAAJYS010000663.1:0-1280 GCF_057543315.1 Acidovorax sp. KPB24-07 | reverse complement strand
GCCGTCGCGCGCCACGCGGGCCTGCAGCGCGGGGTCGTCCATGTCGAACCAGCGCCGCGTGCCCGCCGCCGGCCCGGGGGCGGCGGGGTTCATGGCGATGATTTCCAAATAGGTGCGCGGATGCGCCGGGCCGCTGAGGTTGAGCAGGCGGTTGTGCGTGCCCATGAGCGGGTGCTCGCCCCCCATGGCCGGCACCACGCCCAGCGTGCGGCGGCACCAGTCCACGCCGCTGTCCAGGCGGTCGGCCATCACCACGAGATGGTCGATGCAGGCGTCGGGCAGGTTCACAGCCGCACCTCGCCGTTCACGCAGGTGACCGATCCGCCGCCGACCCAGATGCGCTCGCCGTCCTGGTGCACGTGCAAGCGCCCGGCGCGGCCCATCGCGGTGCCCTGGCTGGCGACGTAGCTGGGCGGTGCCAGGTGCGCGCCGATGAGCCACTGCGCCAGGGCGGCGTTCAGGCTGCCTGTCACCGGGTCTTCGGCCAGGCCGTTGTTGCCCGGAAAGAACGCCCGCACCTCGAAGGCGATGCCCTCGTCGGCATGCGCGCCGACCACGCCCACCTTGCCGCGCGGCCCCACCACGCCGATGTCCAGCTGGCCGAGGACGGCGCTGTCGGGCTGCAGGGCCAGGACCTGCTCGGCGCTGGCGAGCATCACGCCGCGCCAGTTCGGGCCGTTGTCGCACCAGGCGTGCGCCACGATGTCGCTGCGCTCGATGCGCAGGCCGCGCGCGATCAGGGCCACGTCCTCTTCGGCCAGCGGCCCGCTCTTGAGCAGCGGCGGCGCGGCGAAGGCCAGCCGGTCGCCGTCGCGGCGCAGCGTGATCAGGCCCAGCGCGCATTCCTGCACCACCTCGCCATCGGTGCGCGGCTGGCCACCGGCTTCCAGCCAGGCGTGGCAGCTGCCCAGCGTGGGGTGCCCCGCGAACGGCAGCTCGCGGCCGGGGCAGAAAATGCGAACGCGGTAGTCGGCGCCGGCGGCCCGGCCGGCCTCGGTGGGCGGCAGCAGGAACGTGGCCTCGGACAGGTTGGTCCAGTTGGTGAAGTGGTGCATCTGCTCGGTGGACAGGTCCGAGCCGTCGAGCACCACGGCCAGCGGGTTGCCCAGGTAGGGCTGCTGGGTGAACACATCGACTTGCTTGAAAGGGCGTTGGCGCATGGTGTGGGCCTCTTTGCGGGGAAGGAAAGGCCGGCCGGTGGGCCGGGGGCGATGGAAAACGGGGTGGAAGCGGGTCGGCAGGCCGGCGTTTCGGGCCGCGCGCCCATGCGGCGGCGCGGC
>NZ_BAAJYS010000662.1:0-1280 GCF_057543315.1 Acidovorax sp. KPB24-07 | reverse complement strand
GCGCCGCGGCCACCACCAGCAGGGCCACGCCGCCCACGCGGTAGACCAGGTTCCAGCCGCCCAGGCCCGACAGTAGGCCCGCCACGCTGCGCGCGGCCAGGATGCCGGTGAGCAGCCCGCTCATCACCAGGCCCACGGCCTGCCCGCTGCGCCCGGGCGCGGCCAGCGCCGCCGCCATGGGCACCAGCACCTGGGCGGCCACCGAGAACAGCCCGGTCATGAGCGTGCCCAGCGCCAGCAGCGCGAAGCAGTCGGCAAACCCGCTCAGGAACAGCCCCGCCGCCGCCAGCACCATGAGCGTGGCGATCAGCCGCCGCCGCTCCAGCTTGTCGCCCAGCGGCACCAGCAGCAGCAAGCCGACCGCGTAGGCCACCTGCGCGAAGGTGACTGTCAGCGCGGCCGTGCCTTCGGACACCTGCAGGTGTACGGCGATGGAGTGCAGCAGCGGCTGGTTGAAATAGTTGGCGCCCGCGCACAGGCCGCAGGCCACCGCCATCAGCAGCAGCACGGGGGTGGACAGGCCCGCCGAGGTGTCAGGGCGGGAGGAGGATGGGGTGGCGGGCAGGGTACGGGGTGGCATGCGGTGCGGGATTCTCGGTAGCGGGCGCGAAGGTGGTGGGATGGAGTGGCTGGAAGCGGCGGCCCGTCAGCCGGCAGGCACGTAGGCGAGGGCGTCGATCTCGAACAGCATGCCGTCGATCGCCAGGCGCGGCACGGGGATCAGGGTGCAGGCGGGCGCCGGGGCGCCGGCCCACATCGCCATCAGGGCCTGGCCGAACGTCTGCAGCCGCTGCTCGCTGTGGTCCACGATGAGCACTGTGAGCTTGGCCACGTCCCGGGGCCGCGCGCCGGCCGCGGCGAGCGCGGTGCCGAGGTTGGCCAGGGCCTGGGCGACCTGCTGCGCGAAACCGTCGGCCAGCCGGCCCTGCGCATCTTCACCGCCCTGTCCGGCCACGTGCACCGTGCGCGCCGCGCCTTGCGCCACGGCCAGGTGCGAATAGCCATTGGGGCGCGGGTCGTACAGGCCGTCCGGGTTGAGGAAGGACAGGGCGAGCGGGGCGGCGCGCTGGCCGCCGGGTGGCGGAACATACGCGGCCGCGGCCGGGCCGTGGGGCTGCAGCGCGGGGGCGGATGTGTTGGCGGCGGACGGAGCGGTTGGGGCAGGCGCGGTGGCGAGGGACATGGACCGGTGGGGATGAAGTGGAAAGTGGGCAGTATCAAACCTCAACTAAACTTGAGGTCAACCCTGTGCGACTTTTCGACTTTTCGACTTTTCGACT
>NZ_BAAJYS010000661.1:0-1289 GCF_057543315.1 Acidovorax sp. KPB24-07 | reverse complement strand
CGGGGCCGGCGGCAGAGGGCGGAACGTCGTGCGGTGCGAGCGGCTCCATCATGGGCGGCGGGGTGCGGCTGAGGGGGTCAGCCCACCACCACGGGCGCGCCGTCGCCGCGGTCGGCGATGGTGCCGATCGTGTAGACCGTCTCGCCCAGCGAGCGCAGCGTGGCGGCCGTGGCTTCGGCTTCGGACGCCGAGACCACCACCACCATGCCGATGCCGTTGTTGAAGGTGCGGTTCATCTCGATGTCGTCGATGCCGGCCGTCTTCTGCAGCCAGGCGAACAGCTCGGTCTGCGGCCAGCTGCCGGCTTTCAGGTGGGCGGCCAGGCCCTCGGGCAGCACGCGCGGAATGTTCTCCAGCAGGCCGCCGCCCGTGATGTGGGCCAGGGCCTTGATGCCGCCGGCCGATGCCGCATCCTGCGGCGCGGGGTGCTCGGCCAGCGCGGCCAGCACGTTCTTCACATACAGGCGCGTGGGTTCCATGACCGCTTGCTTGAACGGCTTGCCGTCCAGCGTGGCGGGGGCTGAATCGCCGGCCCGCTCGATGCACTTGCGCACCAGGCTGAATCCGTTGGAGTGCACGCCGGCCGAGGCCAGGCCCAGCACCACGTCGCCGGCCGCCACGGCCCTGCCGGTGAGGATCTTGGATTTTTCGACCGCGCCGACCGCAAAGCCGGCCAGGTCGTACTCGCCGGCGGGGTACATGCCCGGCATTTCGGCCGTCTCGCCGCCGATCAGGGCGCAGCCCGAAAGCTCGCAGCCCCGGGCGATGCCGCCCACCACGGCCGCGGCCGTGTCCACGTCCAGCTTGCCGCAGGCGAAGTAGTCGAGGAAGAACAGCGGCTCGGCACCCTGCACCAGCACGTCGTTCACGCTCATGGCGACCAGGTCGATGCCCACGGTGTCGTGCATGTTCCATTCGAAGGCCAGCTTGAGCTTGGTGCCCACGCCGTCCGTGCCGCTCACCAGCACCGGCTCCTGGTAGCGCTTGGGCACCTCGAACAGGGCGCCGAAACCGCCGATGCCGGCCAGCACGCCCTCGCGCATGGTCTTCTTGGCGAGCGGCTTGATGCGCTCGACCAGCGCGTCGCCGGCATCGATGTCGACGCCAGCGTCTTTGTAGGAGATGGGGGTGGAGGAGTCGGAGGAGCTCATGGAAGGGTTCGTGAGTGCTGGTGGGCCCGCGCGGCGGGCTGGAGCGGCGGATTTTAAAGGCCCCGCCCGCCTGGCCCGCCAATGCCCCCGCAGGGCCGGCGGATGGCGTGGCCGCGGGTGGCCCGTGGCGCCGTGGCC
>NZ_BAAJYS010000660.1:0-1290 GCF_057543315.1 Acidovorax sp. KPB24-07 | reverse complement strand
TCACCTGGCGGCCACTATGGCGCCTGGGGGAGATGTGCAGGAGGAATACAACCCGCACCGGATCGAGCAGAGCATCCGGCTGCGGGGCCAGCAGATCGATGCCGAGACCGGGCTGCATTACAACCGATTCAGGTACTACACCCTCACTGGGGCAGTACGATTCACGCAGGATCCCATTGGGCTAGATGGGGGAGTTAATAAATATATTTACCCCCTTAATCCAATAATTTATGTGGATCCTCTGGGTTTGACAGAGACGACCACTCCTGAACTGGCCAATCAAGATGGACGTGCCAGCGGAGTCAATAAAGTAATAGGAATAAAAAAAGGTGGGGAGAAAATAAATAATGGCGCTAAAAAAATGGAAGGCGCTAACAAAAAAGATATGGATGTTTATGATTGCATCATGAGTGGTCCTGCTTGCAGTAAGAGTTCTGCTGAGATGGAAGATATGAGAGAATCAGCAAGGAAAGAAAGAATTCAAGGTATGAAAGATATCGGGCAAGGTTCGGTTGATGTCTATAAGTCAACGCCAGGAACGTTGGGGAATGGCATTCCTGGTGGGAGAATTCCAAAAACCATGAAAAAATTATTTATTTCATTTTTTACGGCAGTTTCTGTTGTGGCGTTTGCACAGGCTGATGCCCCTGCGAGAAATTCAATTGTAAAAATTAATGGCCATGAATTTATTCTGCCTACGGGATGTGTGCAGATTGATGGCAAACGTTATCGGTTTAGATGCTTGCTCTCGACGGGAGAGGACGTTGCATTGGGTGTGGATGAAGGGCCAAATTTTGAAAAAATAATAAAATCTCCAAATGATAAGTAGGGGGTTTTAGATAGGATTGTGCAGGAAACGTCCTATGGATATTATGTGAAATACCTTTCTAGAAAGAATGGGAGTCAATATAATTTTATATATTTAAAAGATAAAGAAATTACTGTTTTTGGTGGGGATGTGGCATTGGTCTACTATTTTTCTATGCTTATTAATAATGTCAAAATTGATAATTAAAAATGGCGTGATCAAGTGTGGAAATGGGCTTGCCATACTTTAAAAAAGAAACCTACTCAGAGAGCGCAGCACATCGGTCGTTAGCTAGGATGCATACGGCACTGCCTGTGCGACTATCTGTGCACGCCGATCGGATGGGTGGATGGCAATGGCGAGAAGGCCGGCGAGATTACCTGGGCAGCCAGCTATGGTGCCTGGGGAGACATGCAGGAGGAATACAACCCGCAACGGATCGAGCAGAGCATCCGGCTGCAGTGACGTGCTCCCCGATATCC
>NZ_BAAJYS010000659.1:0-1296 GCF_057543315.1 Acidovorax sp. KPB24-07 | reverse complement strand
CGTGCCGGCGCGCCGCGGCCCCGGCGCGCCGGCCGCGTGCACTGGCACCACACGCAGGAAAACGCCACGCCGATTTGGCGACAATGGCATCCAGAAAGTGAGACCCCGACCATGCCCCTGCAATTCGCCGACCGACTGAACAACGTAGAGACCTCCGCCATCCGCGAGCTTTTCAAGCTGCTGGGCAAGCCCGGCATCATCAGCTTTGCCGGGGGATTTCCGGACAGCGCGATGTTCGATGTGGACGGCATCCGCGAGGCCTCCAATAAGGCCCTGGCCGAGGAGCCGGGCGCGGCCCTGCAGTACGGCGCCACCGAGGGCTACAACCCCCTGCGCGAGCAACTGGCCGCCTTCATGGTCAGCAAGGGCGCCAGGGACGTGGCGACCGACAACCTCATCGTCACCACCGGCAGCCAGCAGGCGCTGGACCTGCTGGGCAAGACGCTCATCAGCCCTGGCGACAAGGTGATCGTGGAAGGCCCGACCTTCCTGGCCACCATCCAGTGCTTTCGCCTCTATGGCGCCGAGCTGATCAGCGCGCCGGTCGATGGCGAAGGCGTGGACACCGACGCGCTGGAAAAGCTCATCGCCGAGCACCGCCCCAAGTTCGTCTACCTCATCCCCACCTTCGGCAACCCCAGCGGCGCGCTGCTGAGCCTGGAGCGCCGCCGAAAGGTGCTGGAGATGGCCGCCCGCCGCCAGACGCTGATCGTCGAGGACGACCCCTACGGCGACCTGTACTTCGGCGAGGCGCCGCCGCCCAGCCTGCTGGCGCTGTCGGCCGACGTGCCCGGCAGCCGCGACCTGCTGGTGCACTGCGGCAGCCTGAGCAAGGTGCTGAGCCCCGGCCTGCGCGTGGGCTGGCTCATCGCGCCGGCCGAGCTGCTGGCCAAGGCCACCATGTGCAAGCAGTTCAGCGATGCGCACACCAGCACCTTCGCGCAGGCCACGGCCGCGCAGTACCTCAAGGCCGGCCGCATGCCCGCCACGCTGGCCAAGGTGCGCGCGGTGTACGCCGAGCGCGCCGAGGCCATGGGCGATGCGCTGCGCAAGGAACTGGGCGACGCCATCGCGTTCGTGCAGCCGCAGGGCGGCCTGTTCGTCTGGGCGCGCCTCACCGGCGCGCGCGGCCAGGTGGCCGACGGCAACGTGCTGGCCAAGAAGGCCATCGAGCAGGGCGTGGCCTTCGTGCCCGGCACGCCGTTCTTCTGCGCGCAGCCCGACCACGCCACGCTGCGCCTGTCGTTCCGCCACGGCCGATGTGGACAAGATCCGCGAGGGCGTGGCGCGACTGGG
>NZ_BAAJYS010000658.1:0-1310 GCF_057543315.1 Acidovorax sp. KPB24-07 | reverse complement strand
GCCGTGTTCGAGGCGGCGCTGCAGCGCATCGGGCCGTGGTCCATCGCGGCCCTGCTGCTCACGCTGGTGCTGCTGTTCGCCTTCCAGGGCGAGGCGATCCTGGCGCAGCCGCTCGTGATCGCGCTGCTGGCCGTGCCGATCCTGATCCAGGTGCTGTTCAACTCGGCGCTGGCCTACGGGCTCAACCGGGCGGCCGGCGAAACGCACGCCATCGCCGGCCCGTCGGCCCTGATCGGCGCGTCCAACTTCTTCGAGCTGGCCGTGGCCACTGCCATCGGCCTGTTCGGCTTTCACTCGGGGGCGGCGCTCGCCACCGTGGTGGGGGTGCTCATCGAGGTGCCGGTGATGCTGCTGGTGGTTCGGGCCGTGAACGCGTCCAGAGGGTGGTATGAGTCCTGATCTTCCGAACGTCGACGCCGCGCTGCTGCACCCGGTCGATCCCGAGCGGCTGTTCCCCGCGCAGCGCGCCACCCATGCCCCGCGCATCCTGCTGCTGTACGGCTCGGTGCGCGAGCGGTCCTACAGCCGGCTGCTGACCGAAGAGGCGGCGCGGCTGCTGCGGACCCTGGGCGCCGAGGCGCGCATCTTCGATCCGCGCGGCCTGCCGATGCCGGACGCGGCGCCCGACGATCACCCCAAGGTGGCCGAGCTGCGCACGCTCGCCCAATGGGCGGAAGGCATGGTCTGGACGTCCCCCGAGCGCCATGGCGCGATGACCGGCATCCTCAAGATGCAGATCGACTGGATTCCGCTGTCGGTCGGCGCGGTGCGCCCCACCCAGGGCAAGACGCTGGCGGTGATGGAGGTCTCGGGCGGCTCGCAGTCGTTCAACGCGGTCAACCAGATGCGGGTGCTGGGCCGCTGGATGCGCATGGTCACCATCCCCAACCAGTCCTCCGTGGCGAAGGCGTTCCTCGAATTCGACGAGGCCGGCCGCATGAAGCCGTCGAGCTACTACGAACGCGTGGTGGATGTGATGGAAGAGCTGGTGAAGTTCACCCTGCTCACGCGCGGCGGCGCGGCCTACCTGGTGGACCGCTACAGTGAGCGCCGGGAAAGCGCGCAGGCCCTGTCTCAGCGCGTGAACCAGCGCAGCCTCTGAGCGGCCAGCGGGGGCGAGTGCCGCAGGCGGTGCCGCGCAGGCCACGCTGTCCCGTGCGGCCACACGCCAGTCGGGGCCGTGCGGAATAATCGACCGCTTCGCCCCCTCCCCCTTCCCCCGCCCCCTTTTTTCTGCGCCGGCCTGCCGGCGAACCGCCGCATGCCCAGCCCCGCGTTTTTTCTCCACCTTCGCCGCGCGCGGCGCCCTG
>NZ_BAAJYS010000657.1:0-1311 GCF_057543315.1 Acidovorax sp. KPB24-07 | reverse complement strand
ACCGTGAGGTTGCCGCCCGGCCAGCGCAATGCGTCCTGCGTGGTGAACTGCAAGCCCTCGGTGGAGAACTCGAACCCATCGGACAGGCGCCGCCCGCCCACCCGGCCGGCGACGGACTGCAGCGCGAGCGGCTCCAGGCCCTCGCCCAGGCGGGCGTTCACCCCGGCCAGGGCGAGGTCGGCCGTGCCACCGACGAACTGCCCGCGCTGGAAATCGACCCACGCGCGCAGCGCGCCGCGGCCCTCGGCCACCTGCACGCCGTCGATGTGGACATGGTGGCGCAGCCGGGACACGTCCACGCGCGAGAAATCGGCGAACAGCTGCCCCGTCCACTGCTGCCACGACCCGCCGTGCGTCGTCAGGAACGGCTGGCGGAACTGCCCGGTGAGCTTGAACCGGTCGCCCCACTGCGGCGGCGGCGTGGCCTCGATCCGCATGCCGTGGCGCCAGCCCCGGTTGCGCAGCAGCAGGTCCACCTGTCCCAGCGCCAGGGGCGGCTCCTGGCTTTGCTCGTCGGTCAGCCGAACGGTGCCGCCGCGCAGCACGACCTCGCTTTGCGAGAACAGCCAGTCGGCCCCGGCGCTGTCGCCGCCCGCGCTCTGGCGGAACGCCAGCCCCGCGATGAAGATGCGGCCGTCCGCCATGCGGCGCACGTCGAGTTCGGGGCGTTCGATGTACAGCTGCTCGAACCCCATGCGCAGCACCGAGCGCGGCGACAGCGACCCCACCACGCGCGGCAGCTTCAGGGCCTCGCGGCCCTGGGGGTCCAGCAGGGCGACGTCGTTCAGCTCGATGGTGGGCACCAGCCCTTCGGAGCGGGCCGACAGCGCACCGATGCGCACCGGTACCCCCAGCGCCCGTGTGGCATGGGCTTCCAGCTGCGGACGGAAGTCGCCGATACGCGGCACAATCCAGCCGTGAAGCACCCCCCAGGCGGCGGCCACCAGCAGCCAGAAGGCGATGAGCAGGCCCAGGGACCACCGCGCAAGACCTGCCAGGCATCGGAGCAGGCGTGAGGGGTTCGGTGGCTGTTCAATCATTGGTGGGTTGGGATGCGAAGGGAATTATGACCCGCGCCCGCTGTGCGGGTTCAGCATCAAACGGTGTCGTTATGTACGGTTTTCAGGCCCCGGGCCCTTGCTATGCCGCTGTCTTGCACTGACGTTCCAGAGATCCCCAGCGCCGCCGGCGACGGCCCGCTGGCGAGCCATTCCCGCTTCCACCAGCGGCTGCACCGGCGCTATGCCGACGCGTTCGCCGTGCTGCCGCCCGGCGCGCCCACGCGGGCCACCATGGTCGAGGCGCTGGCCG
>NZ_BAAJYS010000656.1:0-1313 GCF_057543315.1 Acidovorax sp. KPB24-07 | reverse complement strand
TTGCTATTAAAATAAAATAGCATAATGCCCTAGTGTCGATTGTGCTGGAGGCCAAAAAACACCCAAACCGTTGCCGAGCGCAGCACCGTGACCTCCTGTCCGGCCGTGCTTGTGCTGCACCGCGTTGTGGCCTACCGTGTGCCTTCCCTGAGGGCGGCAGCCTTGGCGCCACGGATTCGATCCCCGAGTTCCGGCCGGTGCGCGCGCCAGCCCTGTGAAGAAAGTGCGCATATGAACGTCGTGTTCCTGGGCAAGGTGGCGGAACAGCCCCTGCCGTTCACCACCTCCGACCCCGAGGAAATCCAGCATTTCGAGCTGCTGCGCGCCGCTGGCCTGCTGACGGGCACCACCGCCGTGGAGGAGGAGGGCGGCCCGGTCTGCGCCCGGATCACGGGCTTCACCGAGGAAGGCCGCGCGCTGCAGGCGCTGGATGTGCAATTGCAGCGCATGCACCTGCGCGGCCTGCTGCGCCGCCTCTCCCTGGCCGCGTGAACCGCAGGCGGTAGCCCGGGCCAGTGCAGGCCCACGGCATCGGGGCGAACGGCGCCTGGCGAAGGGGCGGGAGACATCCCGAGCGAACGGCGCTAATATCTGTGTTTATATACAGTCTTTGGCTGGCCGCAGGCAGGCGTCGAACCGGCGCCGCCCCTGGCCCAGCCCGCAGCCGAGGCGCCGTCCATGTCCGAATTCCAGATCCCACTGCACGCCATCAAGGGGCGGGGCGCCGCGACGCGGATCCCGCACCGTTTCCTGCGCGATGCGCGCGACGCCTTCGACGATGGCTGGGCCGGGCCCGGCGAAGGGCCGGACGCCGCCGCCCCCCAGGCCACGCGCGTGGTGCTGGAGACCGCGCGCAGCGCCATCTGCGCCAACGACTCGCCGGACATCTTCTTCGAGCACTCGGTCAACCCCTACCGCGGGTGCGAGCACGGCTGCATCTACTGCTACGCGCGGCCCACGCATAGCTACCTGAACCTGTCGCCGGGGCTGGACTTCGAGACGCAGATCATCGCCAAGCACAACATCGCCGAGGTGCTGCGCGGCGAACTGGCCCGGCCCGGGCATGTGCCGCAGCTGCTCAACATCGGATCCGCCACCGACTGCTACCAGCCCGTGGAGCGCGAGCTGCGCCTGACGCGCGGGCTGATCGAAGTGCTGGGCGAGGCCCGCTACCCGTTTTCGGTCATCACCAAGTCGAGCGGGGTGGAGCGCGACCTCGACCTGCTCGCCCCCCTGGCCCGCGACCGCCTGGCCGCCGCCTACGTGACCATCACCACGCTGGACGCCGCGCTCGCCCGCCGCCTGGAGCCGCG
>NZ_BAAJYS010000655.1:0-1315 GCF_057543315.1 Acidovorax sp. KPB24-07 | reverse complement strand
CGAGTGGGTGCGCCGCCTGGGCGACGGCGGCTGGCTGCGCTACTGCGTGCCCGCCGCGCACGGCGGCGCGCTGGCCGAACTCGATTCCCGCGCGCTGGTGCTGCTGCGCGAGACCCTGGCCTACCACTCGCCCCTGGCCGACTTCGCCTTCGCCATGCAGGGCCTGGGCAGCGGCGCGATCACGCTCGCCGGCAGCGCCGCGCAGCAGGCACGCTACCTCCCCGCGGTGGCGCGCGGCGAGAAGATCGCCGCCTTCGCGCTCAGCGAGCCCGAGGCCGGCTCCGACGTCGGCGCTATGAAAACAATAGCTACACAGGCAAACAATCCGGCGGCATCGGGCCCGAACGGCTCCGATTCCGCGGGCGAGGCCATGGGCGCCTACACGCTGAACGGCACCAAGACGTGGATCAGCAACGGCGGCATCGCCGACTTCTACTGCGTCTTCGCCAAGACCGACCCGGCCGGCGGCACGCGCGGCATCAGCGCCTTCATCGTCGATGCGCCCACGCCGGGTCTGGATGATTCGCGCCACATCCAGGTGATGGCGCCGCACCCGCTGGCCACGCTGGCGTTCGACGGCTGCACCGTGCCGGCCGATGCGCTGCTGGGCGAGCTGCACGGCGGCTTCAAGCTGGCCATGCGCACGCTGGACATCTTTCGCGCCTCGGTGGCGGGCGCCGCGTTGGGGCTGGCGCGGCGCGCGCTCGCCGAGGCGGTGCACCATGCGCGCACGCGCTGCATGTTCGGCCAGACACTGGGCGACTTCCAGCTCACGCAGGCCAAGCTGGGCGAGATGGCGGCGCTGGTCGATGGCGCGGCGCTGCTCACGTACCGGGCGGCATGGATGCGCGACGAGAGCTTGCTATCTGGGCGGGCGGGCAACGCCACCGAGGCTCGCCATCGCAGCGTCGCCGCTGCGATGGCCAAGATGACCGCCACCGAGAACGCGCAGCGCGTGATCGACATGGCCCTGCAGATGCACGGCGGGCGCGGCGTCGAGGTGGGCGCCAAGATCGAATCGCTGTACCGCGACATCCGCGCGCTGCGCATCTACGAAGGCGCCACCGAGGTCCAGCAACTCATCATCGGCAAAGCCGTCTTGCAGGAGCAGCAGGCATGACCCCCAGCGCACAGACCGACACCTTCGTCCACGACCGCCTGCCGCCGCGCGAGCAGTGGCCCGCGCTGCACTACGACCTGCCCTCGCTGCAGGTGCCGGACCAGGCCAACCTCGTGCAGGTGCTGTTCGAGCGCGCCGCGCAGGCAGGGCACGGCGGGCGGCCGCTGCTGCGCTCGCCCACGCGCACCTGGACCT
>NZ_BAAJYS010000654.1:0-1321 GCF_057543315.1 Acidovorax sp. KPB24-07 | reverse complement strand
TGCCCAACCAGGCCCTGCAGGGCCAGCAGATCGACACCCACCTGGCGCTGGACGATGCGGCCGCGCGCTTTCTGCAGGCCGCCGCGACCCGGCTGGCCTGGTCGGCCCGCAGCACGCACCGCGCGCTGAAGGTGGCCCGCACGATCGCGGACCTGGCCGGCAGCACGGCCATCGCCCCGGCGCACGTGGCCGAGGCCGTGCAGTACCGGCGGGTGCTGCACCGCGGCGCGGCTTGAACTGAGGCTTACAGGAACATGCCGCCGGACGCCTCGATGCGCTGCGCGTTGACCCAGCGGCTGCCGGGCAGCAGCAGCGAGGCGATCACGCCGCCGATGTCGTCCGGCTGGCCGACCCGGCCCAGCGCGGTCTGGGACGCGATGAAGGCGTTCATCTGCGCGTTGTCGCGCACCGCTCCGCCACCGAAGTCCGTCTCGATGGCACCCGGGGCGACCACGTTCACGGCGATGCCGCGCGGGCCCAGCTCCTTGGCCAGATAGCGGGTCAGCACCTCCACGGCGCCCTTCATGGCAGCATAGGCGGCGAACCCCGGCAGCGCGAAGCGGGCCAGGCCGGTGGACACGTTGACGATGCGCCCCCCGTCGTTCATGAGCGGCAACAGCTTTTGCGTGAGGAAGAACACGCCCTTGAAATGGATGTCGACGAGCTGGTCAAACTGCGCCTCGGTCGTCTCCATGAAGCCGGCATGGATGCCGATGCCCGCGTTGTTCACCAGGAAGTCGAAGCGCTCGCGTTGCCAGCGGCCCGACAGCACCTCGCGCACCTGGGCGGCGAACGCGGCGAAGCCGGCGCTCTGCGAGACGTCGAGCGGCAGGGCCACGGCGCGCCGGCCCAGGCGTTCGATCTCGGCCACGGTGGCCTCGGCTTCGGCCGCCTGGCTGCGGTAGGTCAGGATCACGTCGATGCCCTGCTGGGCGATGTGCAGCGCGGCATTGCGGCCCAGGCCGCGGCTGCCGCCGGTGACCAAGGCGATGGGGGCGCCGGCTTCCGGCGAGGACGCGGTGGAGGATGGGGAGGGGAGAGAAGCGGTCATGGCAGGCCTTTCAGTGGGATGGCAACGGAATGCTTGGCAGTCTATTGAGCAGACACCCTCCCATAAATCGGCAAAAATTGATCAGTTTGTTCACCCCAGAAAGACAATGAACCCCCTCGACCGCATGCTGGTGTTCGTCCGCGTGGCGGAGCTGTCCAGCTTCACCCAGGCCGCCGATGCGCTCGGCATTCCGAAAGCCGCCGCGTCGGTGGCGGTTCAGCAGCTCGAAAGCCAGCTCGGCACCCGGTTGCTGCACCGGACCACGCGGCG
>NZ_BAAJYS010000653.1:0-1324 GCF_057543315.1 Acidovorax sp. KPB24-07 | reverse complement strand
CCCTCGGCCCGCTGGCGCTGCTCGAGCTGGCTCAGCGCCAGCAGCCGGTCCACCAGGCGCTGCAGGCGCTCGCTTTGCTCGACCACCTGCGTGGCGAACTGGGCGCGGTCGGCCGGGGGCAGGTCCTCCTGCAGCAGTTCGCCCGCGCCGCGGATGGCGGCCACGGGGCTTTTGAGTTCATGCGTGAGGGCGCGCACGTAGCCTTCGATGTAGTCATGCCCTTCCAGCCGCACGCGCATGCGGTCCATGGCGCGGGCCAGGTCGCCCAGCTCGCCCGGCACCCGCGGCACGGCCAGGGGCTGCGTGGGGTTCAGGCCGCCGTCGGCCGGGCCCTGCACGCTCAGGGCGTAGTCGCGCAGGCGGCGCACGTGCCACACGGTCCACACGGTGACGGCCACGCCCACCAACGCCGACAGGGCCAGCAGCAGCAGGCCGCCGCGCAGCACCTTGCGCTCGGCCCGGTCGATGAAGCGCTGCACCGAGCGCGTGGGCTTGGCCACGGTGAGCACGCCGCCGATGGCGCGGCCGGACGGCCCGTCCACCAGGATGGGGGCGGCCACGTACATCACGCCGCTGGTGTCGTCGCCCTGCACCTCGCGCGTGGCGCGGGCGCCGTACTCGCCCCGCAGCGTGCGCGCCACGTCGCGCCAGCCCGAGTAGTCCTCGCCCACGGCACTGCGCTCGGAATCGAACACCACGCGCCCGGCGGCATCGGTCACATAGATGCGGAAATCGAGCGTCTGCTTGGTCAGCCCCCAGATCGCGGCATCGACCGGGCGGCTGGCGTACTGGCGCACGTGCTGCGCGAAGCGGCTCTCGGGCGTGCCGGGCGCGGTGGCGCCCAGGCGGCCGGCGGCCAGGTCGTCGCTCGCCAGCTCGGCCAGGATGTTGGCGGTGTCCACCATCATGTCTTCCATCACCTCGCGCACGCTGGGCTTGATCTCGGCGGTGAACACGCGCAGCACGAAGAAGGCCGCGATGCCGTTGATCAGGAAGAAGGCGAACAGCAGCCGGATGCCCAGGCGCATGGGTCAGGCCCTCGCCAGGGTGGGCTGCACGGAGCGGTGCCAGCGGGCGCTCATGGCTCCAGGCAGTAGCCCATGCCCCGGTGCGTGCTGATGTATTCGCGCGCCGGGTCCGCTTCGCGCAGCTTGGCGCGCAGCGTCTTGATGTGGGTGTCCACCGTGCGGTCGGTGCTTTCGCTGTCGTCGCCCCAGGCGCCGGCGAGCAGGGCCTCGCGCGACTGGATGCGGCCGGCGCCGCGCAGCAGGCAGGCCAGCAGGCGGTATTCGCGCCGCGTGAGCGGCAGCGGCCGGCCGTGCAG
>NZ_BAAJYS010000652.1:0-1329 GCF_057543315.1 Acidovorax sp. KPB24-07 | reverse complement strand
CCTGCTCCTGCGCCGACAGCCCCCCGTCCAGCGCCCGCGCCTGCAGCACGATGGACGACAGCGGCGTGCGCAGCTCGTGCGCCACCTCGTTGGCCAGCCGCCGCTCGCGCGCCAGCGCCGCCTGCTGGCGGTCCAGCAGGGTATTGATGGACACGACCATCGGGTCGAGTTCGCGCGGGGCGTTGCCGGCGTCCAGCCGCTCGGCCCGCACCACGTCCAGCCGGGCCACGGCGTCCGACAGCGAGTACAGCGGCCGCAGCCCGCGCCGCACCGCCAGGCCCAGCGCCAGCGCCACCACCGGCAGCAGCCACAGCCCGGGCTCGATGATCTGGCCGGCGATGTCGTCGGCCAGGTCGTCGCGCTCGTCCAGGTTGAGCAGCACCATGATCTTGCGTTCGTGGGCCGCGTCCCACTGCGAGAACCCGCGCCAGGACACCGGCGGCTCGCCCAGCTCCAGGTCGGCGAAACCGTCCGGCAGGTCGAACGCCGGCAGCGGCGCGCTGCCCGTGCGCGACAGCAACTGGCCGTTCGCTCCCCACAACACCACGCTCAGCGATTGCTGGTAGTCGTGCGCCTTGAGCCAGGGCGTGGGGGCGCGTCGCGTGGCCAGTGACGGCTCGACCCCGTCGGACGCGCGCAAATTGAGCAGCAGCGCGGCGACGCTGGCCAGGTGCCCGTCGGTCAGTTCGTCGGCCTCGTGCACCCCGGTCTGGTAGCCCAGCCCGACGAAGGTGCCCCACACGACCACCAGCGCGCCCAGCGTCCAC
Source organism: Acidovorax sp. KPB24-07 (assembly GCF_057543315.1). Lineage (NCBI taxonomy): Bacteria > Pseudomonadati > Pseudomonadota > Betaproteobacteria > Burkholderiales > Comamonadaceae > Acidovorax > Acidovorax sp. KPB24-07. The sequence continues at coordinate 562 of NZ_BAAJYS010000652.1, read as the reverse complement.
AGCAGCAGGCGCCGCATGAGCGAGCCCCTGCGCACAGGTGGCACAGGTGGCACGGGCGCCGCGGCGATGTCGGCGGGCTCGGGGATCGGTGGGTCGGTCGGAAGGACGCGGCTCATGGCGTGTCCTCCAGCGGCATGAAGTAGCCCACGCCGCGCATGGTCTGGATGCGCCCGCTGCCGAGCTTGCGGCGCAGATGGTGGATGTGCACTTCCACCGCATTGCTCTCCACCGCGCTCTGCCAGCTGTAGAGGCTTTCCTCGATCTGCTGGCGCGACAGCACCCGGCCACGCGACTCCAGCAGCACCAGCAGCACCGAAAACTCGCGTGGGGACATGTCCACCTGCTGTCCGGCGCGGCGCACCGTGCGCGCGGCGGGGTCCACCTCCAGGTCACCATGGCGGATGGTGGGCGATGCCCGGCCCGCAGCCCGGCGCAGCAGGGCGCGCAGGCGCGCTTCCAGCTCGTCCACGTCGAACGGCTTGGCCAGGTAGTCGTCGGCCCCTTCATCCAGGCCCGCGATGCGCTGGTGGACCTGGTCCCGGGCGGTGAGGATCAGCACCGG
>NZ_BAAJYS010000651.1:0-1330 GCF_057543315.1 Acidovorax sp. KPB24-07 | reverse complement strand
CCTGCGCATGCGCGAATGCACGCAGGCCGCCCGCTGGGTGGCCGGGCGCATCGCCGACGGCGTGCCGCCGCGCGAGGTGATGGTGCTCGCCCGCAAGCGCGACCGGCTGGCCGCCATGCAGGACGCGCTGCGCGACCTGCACCTGCCCTGCGTGCAGCCCGAAAAAGCTGAATTGGCCGAGGCGCCCGAGGTGCAGGACGTGGTGGCGTTGCTGGATGCGCTGGTCTCGCCGGGCCACGACCTGTCGCTGGCCCGCGCGCTGCGCTCGCCGCTGTTCGGGGTGGGCGACGACACGCTCGTGCGGCTGGCGCTGTGGCGGCGCCAGCCGGAGAACCTCGAATGCAGCTGGCTCGATTTGCTATTAAAAAGTGAGCATGATGCCCTAGACTTTATTGCCCTGGGGGTCGATTTGGCTCTGTACAAGGGTTGGTTCGACGCATTGCCGCCCCACGACGCGCTGCAGGCCTTCTACACCCACCGCGACGTGCTGGCCCGCTATGCCGCTGCCGCGCCCGCCACCCAGCGCGCCAGCGTGCTCGCCAACCTGCGCGCACTGCTGTCGGCCGCGCTGCAGATCGACGGCGGGCGCTACCTCACGCCCTACGCCTTCGTCCGGGCGATGAAGCGCGCCGGCCAGCGCGCGCCGGGCCGGGTGGACGCGCAGGCGGTGCGCCTGCTCACCGTGCACGGCGCCAAGGGCCTGGAAGCGCACAGCGTGCTGCTGCTGGACACCGACACCCGCCTGCAAAAGGCCGAGACCATGGGCGTGCTGGTGGACTGGCCGGGTGAAGAGCCGCTGCCGCGCCGCTTCGTCTTCCTCGCCAGCGAAAGCAACCCGCCGCCCAGCGCGGTGGACATGCTCGCCGCCGAACAGGCCGAGCGGCAGCGCGAAGAACTCAACACCCTGTACGTGGCCATGACGCGGGCCAAGCACTGCCTGGCGGTCTCGTCGGTACAGCCCTCGTCCTCGGCGCCCGGCAGCTGGTGGAACCGGCTGGCGCCCCTGTTGCAGGATGAGGACGAGAACGTTTTGGCCGAACCTGCCGGCGAAGCCTCGTCGCAAAACGATGGGCGGGCGCAGGACCATGCCTTGCTGGCCGAACTGCCGGCCTGGTCGCCGCCGCCGAAGCCGGAGCCCGATGGCCCGGCCGTGCCGGCGGTGGCCGTGTCCACCCCGGCATCGCGCCAGGGCGAGGCCATGCACCAGTTGCTGGAGCAGGCCGCCATGGCCACCGCCAGCGGGCCGGCCCTTCCGGCGGCGGATGGCCCGCCACGCGGCTGGCACGGCTGGCGGCAGACTTCGACCTGGCGCCGGAGTCCGCCACCCTGG
>NZ_BAAJYS010000650.1:0-1337 GCF_057543315.1 Acidovorax sp. KPB24-07 | reverse complement strand
CTGCGCGCTGCCATGGCACCGCACGCGCCGGGCCGCATGGCGGCTGCGCCCAAGAAGGCCGCCGCGCCCAGCCCGAGCCAGCCGTCGCTCGCCATGGCGGGCGGCGGCAGCGAAGACGACTGGCAGAACTTCTGACCCGCCCCCCCCCGCACCGTCCATGGCCCATCGTCCCACCCCGGTACGATGGGCCACCGGCCCCCAACGGGACCCTTTTCTTCCTTCATTGCCTGCAAGAGATCCGCCATGGCCCTTTCCTCCTCTCCCACCGACACCACCGACACCGCCGCCGCCAATGCCGTCAGCCAGGGCGGCGAATTCCTCTCGTTCCGCCTGGGCGATGAGGAGTACGGCATCGGCATCCTCCAGGTACAGGAAATCCGCTCCTACGAGCCGCCGACGCGGCTGGCCGGTGCGCCCGACTTCATCAAGGGCGTGGTCGACCTGCGCGGCATCATCATTCCCATCGTGGACCTGCGCCTGCGGCTGCATTGCGCCAGCGCCGAGTACAACCACTCCACGGTGGTGATCGTGCTCAACGTCGGACAGCACACCGTGGGCGCGGTGGTGGACTCCGTCTCCGATGTGGTGGAGTTGACGGCGGAGATGATCCGCCCCGCGCCCCAGCTGTCCTCCAGCGTGGACGCCCAATTCATCCTGGGCCTGGGCAGCGTGAACGACCGCATGCTCATCCTCGTGGACATCGAGGGCCTGGTGGGCAGCGAGACGCTGGGCCGCATGCGGCCGACCGGCGTCAGCCCGGCCGCCGCGGCCGCTGCCGCGTTCATGGACTGATCGCCGGAGCGCCCTCGGCGCGGGGCTCCTGCGGGCCGCGGCGGGCACGGGTGAATAATCGCCGGGCGCGGCACCTTGCCGCCGCCTCCAGATCCATCCGCCAGCCCACCCAGGAGCCGCCCTTGATTCCCTCCATGCCCTCCCTGCGGCCCGTGCCTGCCGTCCGGCCGGCCGGCCCCACCATGGCCGCGCTGCTGACCTGTCTGTCCAGCGCCACGGCACTGCTGGGCACCGGTGCCGCCCTGGCGCAGGACAGCGTGGCCTCGCGCATCACCCAGGTCACCGTCTCCCCCGGCAGCGCCACCGTGGAGCGCACCGCGCGCGTGGCCGCCGGCGCCCGCAGCGCCGTGTTCCGCTGCCTGCCCGCCTCCATCGACACCGCCAGCCTGCAGATCGCCGCAGGCACCGGGGTGCGCGTGGGCGAATTCAAGATCACCACCGAAGACCGCGACGTGGCCGCCGGCTGCGCCAGCCCGCTGGACGGCCGCATCCAGGACCTGGAAGACCAGCTGGCCGCCGTGCGTGCCGAGACCGCCTCGCTGCAG
>NZ_BAAJYS010000649.1:0-1337 GCF_057543315.1 Acidovorax sp. KPB24-07 | reverse complement strand
CCGCTGTCACACTGATCGCACCCGTGGTGGTGTGGCTGCTGTTCGTCGTGCTCTGACCGACCGCCAGCCCCTGCCGTCCAATCTTCCAACCCACCACAAACTCCCATGAACCCCAGAGACTGGAACACCCGCGCGGACCGCCGCGCCGCCCGGCTCGCGCGGGCCGACCGCGCGCTGGCTGCGCACGGCATGCCGCTGGCCGGCAAACGGGTCGATGCCGCCGCCATCGGCACGCTCCTCGAAGCCGTGCTGGAGCCCGGCGACCGCGTCTGCCTCGAAGGCAACAACCAGAAGCAGGCCGACTTCCTGGCCGATGCGCTGGTGCAGGTCGATCCGGCGCGCGTGCACCACCTGCACATGGTGCAGTCGGTGCTGGCGCTGCCGCAGCACCTGGACGTGTTCGAGAACGGCATCGCCTCGCGGCTCGATTTCAGCTTCTCGGGCCCGCAGAGCGCGCGCATCGCGCGGCTGGTGTCGGCCGGGCGCATCGAGATCGGCGCCATCCACACCTACCTGGAGCTGTTCGCGCGCTACTTCATCGACCTGACGCCGCAGGTCGCGCTGATCGCCGCGCAGGCGGCCGATGCCGAGGGAAACCTCTACACCGGCCCCAACACCGAGGACACGCCCGCCATCGTGGAGGCCACGGCCTTCTCGGGCGGCATCGTGATCGCGCAGGTCAACGAGATGGTGGACGGCCGCACCACCACGCTGCCGCGCGTGGACATCCCGGCCGGCTGGGTGAGCTTCGTCGTGCAGGCCCCGCGCCCGCACTTCATCGAGCCGCTGTTCACGCGCGATCCGGCGCAGATCAGCGAGATCCAGGTGCTCATGGCCATGATGGCGATCAAGGGCATCTACGGCGAGTACGGCGTGCAGCGCCTGAACCACGGCATCGGCTTTGACACCGCCGCCATCGAACTGCTGCTGCCCACTTACGGCGAGTCGCTGGGCCTCAAGGGCAAGATCGCCCGGCACTGGGCGCTCAACCCGCACCCGGCGCTGATCCCGGCCATCGAGGCGGGCTGGGTGGAATCGGTGCACTCCTTCGGCTCCGAGCTGGGCATGGAGGACTACATCCGCGCGCGCTCGGACGTGTTCTTCACCGGGCCGGACGGCAGCCTGCGCAGCAACCGCGCCTTCTGCCAGGCCGCTGGGCACTATGCCTGCGACCTGTTCATCGGCTCCACCCTGCAGATCGACCTGGACGGCAACAGCTCCACCGCCACCCTGGGGCGCATCGCGGGCTTCGGCGGCGCGCCCAACATGGGGGCCGATGCGCGCGGTCGGCGCCATGCCAGCCCCGCATGGCTCAAGGCCGGCGCGCAGGCGCGGGC
>NZ_BAAJYS010000648.1:0-1343 GCF_057543315.1 Acidovorax sp. KPB24-07 | reverse complement strand
TTTAATAGCGATATGCCCTAGTGATGATTGCGTTGGAGCCCGTTTTGAAGGGCGGCGCAAAGGGTATGAGGGCGCCCCTTTCGCCAGTACCGACCGTCTGGGACTGGCGCGGGCCTGGACCATGCGCGCCGGGCCGGGGGCGTGTGCACGCCGCAGCGGCTCACCGGCGCGCGGGCGGCTGGACATCCGCCGGGACAGGACAGGCCGGTGCGTCGAGCCGCCACCCCACGGGACCCATCTGACGCGGCGGTGCGCAGGGCGCGATGCACCGCACCGATAATCGAAGGCTTTGCCCGCAGGATCGCCGCCGTGAACTCCCCCGTCTTCGCCTCCATGATCCCGGTGATCCTGTTCATCGCCATCGGCTTTCTCGCCGGGCGCCTGGGCTGGGTGCGGGCCTCGGCGGTCAAGGATCTGTCCAACCTGGTGTTCCTGGTGCTCACGCCCGCGCTGCTGTTTCGCACCATGGGCACGTCGCGCGTGCAGGACCTGAACTTCGAGCCGGTGGGCCTGTACTTTCTCGCGGCCGGGCTGGTGTTCGTCGTGTCGCTGGCGCTCATGGGGTTCTCCACCCGCTCGGCCGCGTTCGGGCTGGCCAGCATGTTCAGCAACACCATCATGATCGGCGTGCCGCTGGTCGGGCTGGTCTACGGCCAGGAAGGGCTGGTGACGCTGTTCACGCTGATCTCGCTGCACGCGCTCATCCTGCTCACGGCGGCCACGGTGGTGTTCGAGCTGGCGCAGGCGCATGAAAGCCAGCGCGACGGCCGCAGCGCGCCGCGCCCCATGCTGCATACGGTGCTGCAGGCCGTGCGCAACGGCATCCTGCACCCGGTGCCGCTGCCCATCCTGGCCGGGTTGCTGTTCGCGCAGACCGGCCTGCACCTGCCCGAGGTGGTGGACAAGCCGCTGCAGCTGCTGGGCATGGCGCTCGGCCCCATGGCCCTGCTGCTGGTGGGCGTGACGCTGGCGTTCAGCAAGGTGGGCCACCATGCGCGCGACGCGCTGCGCATTTCGCTGGTCAAGAACCTGGCGCACCCGGTGCTGCTGCTGGCGCTGGCCTGGGCCTTCGGCCTGGGCGGCACCTCGACGGCGGTGATGTTCCTGGCCGCGTCGCTGCCGGTGGGGGCCAACGTGTTCCTCTTTACGCAGCGCTACGACACGATGCAGGACGAGGTGACGGCCAGCATCGCCGTATCCACGGCGCTGGCGCTGGTGACGGTGCCGCTCATGCTGGTGGTCGCGCAGCGGTTCTTTCACTGAGGCCTGGCGCCCGGTCGGCCGGGCCGAAGCACCGGCGCACGGCGCGGGCGGTCAGGGCGCGAGGCGCTCGCGCACCCACT
>NZ_BAAJYS010000647.1:0-1348 GCF_057543315.1 Acidovorax sp. KPB24-07 | reverse complement strand
GGGCGACCCAGTGTGGATCGGGCGCCAGCCCGCGTTCGCGCAGTGCATCCGCGTAGCCGGCCTGGCGCTCCTGGCCCGTGGTGCTGTGCGTGCCGGCCAGCACGGCGATGCGGCGGTAGCCGGCGTCCAGCAGGTGTTCGGTGGCCCGCCGGGCGGCCGCGCGGTTGTCCAGCACCACGCGGTCCGCGCGGGTGGTGTCGAGGGCGCGGTCCACCAGCACCATCGGAAACGGCCAGTCGGCGGGCCGCAGGCGCTTGAGGCCTTCCATGGTGGGCGAGAGGATCACGCCGCTGGCCTGCTCGTCGGCCATCAGTTCAAGGTAGGACTGCTCCTTGGCCGGGTCTTCGTCGGTGTTGCACAGGATGAGCCGCAGGCCGTGGCGGTAGGCCACGTCCTCCACCGCGCGGCCCACGTCGGTGAAGAACGGGCTGCGGATGTCCGAGACGATCAGCCCCACCAGCGAGGCCCGCTGCTGGCGCAGGCGCCGGGCCGCCAGGTTGGGGCGGTAGGCGAGCGCGGCGATGGCCTGCTCGACGCGCTCGCGCAGCGGCGTGCGCACGGCGGCGGGGTTCGACAGCACGCGCGATACGGTAGTGGTGGAGACGCCCGCGCGCTCCGCGACGTCCTTGATGCTGGCCAAGCGGCTTTCTCCTACAAAAGAACCCGGCGTTTTGGTATCGATTCCTGAAATCTCTTTGCGACGGCCGATCTTGCCGCCAGCGGCGACCGATCGGTGCGCTGATTTTGCGCTGCCTCGCGGGGGGGGCGTGGCATTCTTTCATAGGGGATTACCCGAATTTCCATAGGAGAGGGGTGCTTCGTGGCCTTGTCCGCCCTGAAAAGCGGTTTCATAATCCCGCCCTGGAATCGATACCAAAACAAGGAGACATCGCACCATGTCCACGATCCCGGTCGAGGTCCGCCTGGGCGCCGCGCCCCACAACCGAGAAGATGCCGTGCGCGCCGCGGGCGCCCTGCTGGCCCAGGCCGGCCATGCCCAGCCCGCCTACACCGACAGCCTGCTGCAGCGCGAGAAAGTCGCCAACACCTTCCTGGGCCAGGGCCTGGCCATTCCGCACGGCATGGTCGAGGACAAGCACCTCGTGCGGCGCACCGGCCTGGCCGTGCTGCAGGTGCCGGGCGGTGTGCGCTGGGGCGACGATGCCAAGCAGGCACGCCTGGTGGTGGCCATTGCCGCGGCGTCGGACGAGCACATCGCGGTGCTGCGCCGCCTGACCCGCCTGATGCGCGACGACGCCCTGATGGACCGCCTGGCGACCACGCGCGATGCCGGCGAGATCGTGCGGGCGCTCACGGGCGAGGAGTCCGCAGGGCGGCCGAGGCGCCG
>NZ_BAAJYS010000646.1:0-1352 GCF_057543315.1 Acidovorax sp. KPB24-07 | reverse complement strand
CCCCGGCGCAGCGGCCGGGTCCGCCACCGGCTGCGCCGCGGCGATGCGGGCCAGCGCATCCAGCGCCACCTGCCGGCCCGAGGTCTTGGCGGTGAGGAAGAACACCTTGTCCAGCCGCTCGCCCGGCGCCGCCTTGAGCAGCGGGAACAGCGTGCCCACCGTCTTGCCGATGCCGGTGGGCGCCTGCGCGAGCAGGCAGCGCCCGGCGGTGGCGCTGCGGTACACGGCCTCGGCCAGGGGCCGCTGCCCGGTGCGAAAGCCTCCGAACGGAAACACCGCCGCGCGCAGCGCCGCATCGCGCGTGGCGCGGTGGGCCGCCTCCTGCTCGGCCCAGCCGAGAAAGCGCTCGCACTGCGCCTCGAAGTGGGCGCGCAGGGCGTCGGCCGTGCAGGACTCGACCAGCACCGTCTCCTGCTGGCTGCCGATGTCGAAGTACACCAGCGCCACGTCGATCCGCGCGAGCTGCCGCGCCTGGCACAGCAGCCACCCATAGACCCTGGCCTGCGCCCAGTGCAGCGCGCGGTGCGAGTCGGGCTGCCGGTCCAGCTGGCCCTTGAAGGTCTTGACCTCGTCCAGCCGGCCCGCGGCGGGATCGAACCCGTCGGCCCGGCCCCGCACATGCAGGTGGCGGTAGTGGCCCTCCAGCGCCACCTCGCTCTCGTATCCCGGGCCGGCGCCGGCGCCCGCCCCCCGGCCCGCCATGCGCCGCTGGGCCACGGTGGCATGGCCGGCGATGCCTTCGAGCGCGGTGGGCGCGGGGGTGAACCGCAGGTCCAGATCGCCCTGCTTGGCCGTGAACTCGCACAGCTCGCGCACGGCCACGGTGTACATCAGGCCGTGCCCTCGCAGGGGTCCGGCGCCGGGCCCCGGGCCGCATTCCGCGAGAAGTCGGCATCCTCCAGGCCAGTGAGCCCCTCGCCCAGCAACCCCTGCGCCGGCTCGCCCTCGCTGCGCAGCGGCGTGGCCTTGCACAGCGCCATCCAGACGGCGAACGGCAGGCTGCAGCCCGCGTGGCGGGCGGGGCGCAGCAGCTCGAACCGGCCGTGGTCGATCTCGCCGTGCAGCACCCACACGCCGAACGGCTCGGGAATCTCCTCGGGCGCGGCCACGCCGGCCGGGAACACGTAGTAGCACTCCTCGCACAGCCACTGGTAGGCCTGCCGCTTGGCGCCGTGCCGCAGGTCGGACAGCAGGTCGGCGCGGCTGGCCTTCACCTCGTGCACCATGGGCTGCAGGTAGGCGGGCACGGTGGTGTTGCGCACCGAGAACAGATCGGGCCGCGCCATGCGCCACACCTGGGCGGCGGCGCGGGCCGGGGGCGCATCGGCCTCGTCGGCCCAGAGCCGCCCCGC
>NZ_BAAJYS010000645.1:0-1354 GCF_057543315.1 Acidovorax sp. KPB24-07 | reverse complement strand
CTCCACCGCGTCCAGCGTGAGATCCACCGGGGTCACGCTGGTGACCTCGCCGGTCTCTTTGTCGGTGCTACGAAAGGGCTTGCGCGTGTACCCGCCCAGCTGGGCCAAGACCGAGACTTCTTCGCCCTTTTGGCCCAGCTGGGCCTTGCTGCGGACCTCGACGGTCTGCGGACGGCTATAGGGGTCGGGCGCGGGCGTCACGATGCGCGTGTAGCGCGTCTGTTCGTGGCGGCGGGAAGCGTCGATGCGGCCCTTCACCAGCACCTGCATGGGCTGGATCTTGGTTCCCTGAGTTGGGGAGGCTACGGGTGCGTTCATGATGGTCTGATCCTCTGTATCTGGGCCTGCAACTCCGGCCACTGGAGGCCGGCACTACCGCCGGCGGGGTCTACCTTCTTGGGCAGGCCGAAGATGCGAATTTCTTCGACCAGTTCAGCGGCTGAGCAACCTGTCATGGACAGGGCCTGGTGCATGTATTTGCCGTAGCAGCGCTCTGCGTGATAAAGCCCGTGGGCCAAGCTGCCTTTCGCCTCTTCGCGCTGGGTGGGTATCTCCAGGGCCGCGGCTTCAAGCATGTCGCGCAAGGCTGGATAAGCGGCAATAAAGGCGCCATCAGGGTTAGTCAGCACATTGAGCGGGATCGTTCGGTCCCGGTTGCCGAGCCGGACCTCAAAGCGGGTCCAGTCGCTGTCGGGCATGCCTTGCTGTCGGCCCTTTTCGTATACGCAGAGCGTCTTTCCGTGCTTCAGTTTTCCGACGTACATGGTTCGTCCTTTCGTGCCGCCTTCGTGCCAGCTACCCTGCGTGTCAAGCTCAGGGTTTCGCCCACGGTTGATAAATGCCCCTTGGTCGTAGAGGCTGTATGCGTCGTCAACGCTGTATTCGCCGTCGAGAAAATCGACCGCGAGATCGACGCGAGAAATGACAGCGCCGAGGCCCTCAAGCAGCTCTTGCACGCTCTCCCAATCGGTGACCATGCCGCAGCCTTTTCCGTTGAGCTGGAGGAGCCAACGACCAAGCTGTGACTCGCCGCCAAGGGCAATAGCGCCGACCTCGACCTTGGCGTCGTCGTGCAGCTGCAGGACCAGGCGGTATCGCTCCGTGAAGCCAAAGAGGCCACCATCCAACACAGCGGTGAGCCGTCCGTCCATGATTCCGTCCAAGAAGCTCATGAGTCCGTGCACGCTCATGGATGGCCGATCAAACGTGGCATTGAGCCAATCGATCTTTGCGCGGCGCACCGAATCAGTAGCGGGGATAGAACTTTCCCACCCCGTGTTACAAGCGCGGGCGGAAGGCCGCTGGCGCGCCAACAAGCAGAGGCCGAACGCGCCAAGAGACGCGATCACCCCTA
>NZ_BAAJYS010000644.1:0-1355 GCF_057543315.1 Acidovorax sp. KPB24-07 | reverse complement strand
GCACGGCGGCGCCCGCGGCCTGCAGCTCGGCCGCGGCGGCATCGAGCGCGTCCTGCTGCACGTCCACCAGCACGAGGTTCATGCCCCGCTGCGCGCCGATGCGCGCGCATTCGAGGCCGAAGCCCGATGCCGCGCCGGTCAGTACCGCCGTCTTGCCCTGGAACGATTCGATCATGCCGATGTCTCCGTTTTCTTGAGTACGTAGCCGATGCGGGGGAAATGCACGTGCAGCGCGCCCGCCCGCGCGTCGGTGCGGGCCAGCGTGTAGCGCGTGCGCGTGGCGGCCACGAGCGTGCCCTCGGTCGGCTCGGTGCCGAAGGTCTCGGCGGCGATGGTGACGGCGCTGCCCAGGGGAATGCCGTGCTCGTCCTGGAACGGCTCCGGCGGCAGCGGCAGGGGCTCGGCCGCCGCAGCCACGGCGATCGCGTCCTGCGCGTTGAATTTTTCCATGCGGCCGTGGCCCAGGGCGGCGATGCGGTCCATCCACTCGGTGACCGCGGGCGTGGCGGCGAAGATCTCGGCCATCACCGGCACGCAGGTGCGCGTGAACCACAGCGGGTGGTAGGCGGCGAAGTCGGCCACGCACGGCTCGGCGCCGAACAGGAACTCGTGCTCCTCGGCCATGTGCGCGATGCGGCGCAGGTACGAGCGGTAGGCCGCCGTGGCATCGTGCGGGCGCAGGCGGTTCATGCCGGCGCTCATGGCCTTGCGGTCCTCGCCGAAGGCCTGGGCGGCCGCGGGCGGCAGGTTGGCGAACAGCACGGCCGCGCCGCGCGGCTGCAGGTTGTAGGCCATGGCGGCCCAGAACAGCGTGGTGTCGGCCCATTGCGCGAACACGCGCGAGACGCCCTTGAGGTGCGGCGGGTACAGCACCGGCTCGGGCTGGGCGTGCTCCAGCACGTCGCAGATCAGCGCGGTGTCGCAGTAGATGTCGGCCCCCACCTGCAGGAAGGGCGTGCGGCGGTAGCCGCCCGTGAGCGCGAGCACGTCGGGCTTGGGCGCGACGCTGGGCACGATGACCGACTTCCAGGCCAGTTGCTTGAAGCCCAGCACCGCGCGGATCTTTTCGGAGAACGGCGACGAGGGGTAGTGGTGAAGGATCAGCGCGGACATGAACGATCTCCTGGCCAGTGGTGGCTGCTGCGTGCCGGCCCCCGGGCCGTCAGGCGGGGCTCCACAGCATTTCGATGTGGGGGATGTTGTCTTCGAGGTACTCCGCCGAGACGGCCACGAAGCCCATCTCACCGTAGAAGCGCTGCAGATGCGCCTGCGCGCTGATGCGCACCGCACGGTCCGGCCAGGTGGCCTGCGCGCGCGCCAGGCCCTCGCGCACCAGGGCCCAGCCCATGCCGGTG
>NZ_BAAJYS010000643.1:0-1364 GCF_057543315.1 Acidovorax sp. KPB24-07 | reverse complement strand
CGCAACGGCATCCCCCCTGTACTGGCGCGACGTGCCGCCGGCCGGCTTGGCCCCCGGGCACGGTGCCGCTGCGCGTGCTGGTGGTGGGCGCCATGCATGGCGACGAGCCCACGGCGGCGTCGCTCGCGCTGCGCTGGATCGGGTTCGCCGAGACGCGCCTGCTGCCCACGCGGCGGCCGGTGCACTGGCGGTTCATCCCCGCGCTGAACCCGGACGGCATGCTCGCCAAGCCCGCCACCCGGGTGAATGCGCGCGGCGTGGACCTGAACCGCAACTTCCCCACGCCCAACTGGGAGCGCGACGCCCCCATCTACTGGGAAAAGCGCACCCGCCGCGACCCCCGCCGCTGGCCCGGTCCCGCGGCGCTGTCGGAGCCCGAATCGCAGTTCCTGCACACGCAGATGGCGCAGTTCGAGCCCGATCTGGTGGTCAGCATCCATGCGCCCTACGGCGTGCTCGACTTCGACGGCCCGCAGCCGCCGCCCAGCCGGCTGGGGCGCCTGCGGCTGGACCAGCTGGGCATCTTTCCGGGCTCGCTCGGGCACTACGGCAGCGTGCACCTGGGGCTGCCCGTGGTAACCATCGAGCTGCAGCACGAGCTGCGCATGCCGCAGGACGACGAGGTGCGCGTGATGTGGCGCGACCTGCTGCGCTGGATGGACGAGCACCTGGCCGTCGTGGACGGCCAGGCATCACCGCAGAAATAGCCTCCAGCGCAGATTCAACTAGGGCATTATGCTATTAAAAATGTAGCAGCCGATGCCAGGGCCTGCGCATCGGACTGCACCGCGCCGGGCGGCCCGCCCTTGCCCCACAGGGCGCCGCCCCAGGGCATGGCCAGGAACTGCGCGCACAGCCGCACCGAATCGATCATGGGCTGCGCCTTGGCGCGGTCGCCGCTGGTGGTGATGAGCCGCAGCGTCTTGGCCGCCATGGGCTCCTTGAACGGCTGGCCCGGAATGCGCATCCAGCCGCTCCAGTGGTCCAGGTAGGTCTTGAGCGGCGAGGGAAGGCTGTACCAGTACACGGGTGCGACGAACACGATGTCGGTCGCGGCGAGCGTGGCCTCCAGCAGCGTCTTCATGTCGCCGGTGGGGGCGGGGTACTCGCCGGTGGTGTGGCGCCGGTCCACGAAGGGCGGCAGTTCCATCCGCGCGAGGTTCAGCCAGGTCTGAACGGTGTCCGCTGGCAGGGCCGCGGCGGCCTGCCGCGCCAGCCATTCGGTGTTGCCGACATGGCCGGGCTCGCGGGTGGAGGTGGTGAGGAACAGGGTGTGGGAAGGCATGCCCGGCATGGTAGCGCCGGCCGGGGGTGCCGCCCCGGTCAGGCCGCCCCGGTCAGGCCGCGATCGGGGCGGACGCGGC
>NZ_BAAJYS010000642.1:0-1367 GCF_057543315.1 Acidovorax sp. KPB24-07 | reverse complement strand
TCGGGCCGAACGGCGCGGGCAAATCGACCACCATCAAGATCCTGTCCGGCATCCTGCGGCCCGACGGCGGGCGCGTGGAGATCGACGGCCGCCACCCCAGCGACGACCGCGAGCGCCACGTCGCCCGCATCGGCGTGGTGTTCGGCCAGCGCACCCAGCTGTGGTGGGACCTGCCGGTGGGCGAGGGCTTCGACCTTCTGCGCGACATCTACCGCGTGGACGAGCAGCGCTACCGCCGCGCACGCGACGAGCTGGTCGCGCTGCTGTCGCTGGAAGGCGTGCTGTCCCAGCCCGTGCGCCAGCTCTCGCTGGGCCAGCGCATGCGCGCCGAGATCGCGGCGGCGCTGCTGCACGAGCCCGACATCCTGTTCCTGGACGAGCCGACCATCGGCCTGGATGCGCCGTCCAAACTCGCGGTGCGGGATTTCGTGCGCCGCGCCAACCGCGAGCGCGGCACCACCGTGCTGCTCACCACCCACGACATGCACGACATCGAGGCGCTGGCCGAGCGCGTGATCGTGATCGGCCATGGCCGCGTGCTGGCCGACAGCCCGGTCGAGGCCCTGCGCGCCCAGGTGATGGCCGAGCGGCGCCTGGTGGTCGATTTCGGGCACGACGCGCCCGTGCTGGCGCCGCAGCCGGGCGTGTCGGTCCATGCGCGCGAGGGCCGCACGCTGGTGCTGGGGTTCGATCCGGCCGTCACCACGGCGCCCGCGCTCATCGCGCAGCTGGTGGCCGCACACGCCGTGCAGGACATTCGTCTGGAGGGCCTGGCGATCGAAGAGGTCATCGCCCGCTTCTACGCGCTGCACGGCGCGGCCGAGGCATGAGGCCGCCGCTGGCGCTGCGGCCCTACACCGCCGCGTTCGTCTCGCGCTTCCTGCAGATGCTGCAGTACCGCACGGCGGCGCTCGCCGGCTTCGGCACCCAGTGCTGGTGGGGCGGTATCAAGGTGATGGTATTGGCCGCGTTCTACGGGGGCGCTGGCGCCTCGGGCGCGCCCATGCCGCTGCAGCAGGCCATCACTTACACCTGGCTGGCCCAGGGGCTGCTGGCGCTGCTGCCGTGGTCGGGCGACCCGGAGGTGGCGCAGTCCGTGCGCACGGGCGCGGTGGCGTACGACCGGCTGCGGCCGGTGGACGCCTATGGCTTGTGGTTCGCGCGCAGCGCCGGCTGGATCGCCGCGCGGGTGCTGCCGCGCGTGGCGCTGATGGCGACCTTCGCCGCCGGGGTGCTGCCGCTGCTGGGCTGGCGCGAATGGGCCTGGCAGCCGCCGGCCAGCGCGGCGGCAGGGCTGGCGTTCGTGCTCTCGGCCGGCTTGGCGGTGCTGCTGTCCACCGCGCTGGTGATGCTGCTGAACGTGGCGG